>CAZMQR010000185.1:0-5551 GCA_964568325.1 uncultured Chloracidobacterium sp.
TGACCGTGCCGACCTGCGCGATCATGTCGCCCGAGACGGGCTTTGCGAGTTTGTGAACTTCTTCGACGACGGCTGCGACAGCTTTTTCGATGCCGCGTTTGAGCGCCATCGGGTTTGCACCCGCGGCGACCGTGCGGACGCCTTCTTTGAAGATCGCCTGCGCGAGAACCGTTGCGGTCGTCGTGCCGTCACCGGCTACGTCGCTGGTTTTGGACGCTACTTCTCTTACCATTTGCGCGCCCATGTTCTCGAGCGTGTCTTTTAATTCGATCTCTTTAGCGACAGTAACACCGTCTTTGGTGATCGTCGGCGAACCGAATTTCTTGTCGATAACGACGTTGCGGCCCTTGGGGCCAAGCGTCACTTTTACCGCGTCAGCCAGCTGGTTGACACCACGCAGGATAGCGGCCCGTGAATCTTCTCCGTGAATAACTTGTTTTGCCATATTTCTCCTTCGGGATTTGCGAATTTCGACTTGCGATTTTCGATCTCGTGGTAACTACGACGAGAGCGGTTTTCATTCGCAAATCGCAAATTGCAAATCGAAAATTACTTTGCTGCCTCTCCTGCGCGTGAAATGATGCCCAAGATCTCGTCCTCGCGCATGATGATGAATTCTTCGCCGTCGAGCTTGATCTCGCTGCCCGAGTACTTGCCAAACAGGACGCGGTCGCCCGCTTTGACGTCGAGCGTCTGACGCGTGCCGTCCTCTTTGTACTTGCCCTCGCCGGCTGCGATGACCTCGCCTTCCTGCGGCTTTTCCTTGGCCGAGTCGGGTATAAAGAGCCCGCCCGCCGTCTGGTTAACGCTGTCCTCGATGCGCTTGATGATCACGCGATCGTGGAGCGGTGTGATGTTGGTTGCCATAGTGGTTACTCCTTTATGTTAAGATTGCTCTCAGCTAAGAAACCGAGATTTTAGCACTCGTAGTACAAGAGTGCTAGTATAGTGAAGATTCCCGTCGCGTGTCAAGGTGAATGATGAGTATCAGAAAACTTGATAATAGTCCTATCAAGTTTGTCGTCCGCCATGCGAGTTGCAGAGATCAATATTTATCCAGTTAAGTCGCTGAAAGGTATCAGCTTACAGTCGTCGGTGGTAGAGCGACGCGGGTTGGCATTCGACCGACGGTGGATGCTGGCGGATGCCAATTGGAAGTTCATGACCCAGCGCGAATTTCCGCGAATGGCCACCATCGAGGTTGGGCTCGAAGATGCGGCAATGACCGTTTCGTGTGAGGGCTTTGGCCGTCTCGATGTGCCCCTCGTGCCGGCAACGGACGATATCCGCCAAGTGACGATCTGGCAGAGCGTTTGTGAGGCTGAGGCGTATGAAAATGGCGTCAGTGAATGGTTCAGCCGAGTGCTGGGCACCGAGTGCGAGCTTGTTCACATGCCTGATGAAACCAAACGCAGCGTGAACCCTCGGTTCGACAGTGGCGGTGACATCGTGAGCTTTGCCGACGGATATCCGCTGTTGGTCATTGGTGAGGCGTCGCTCGTGGATCTCAACGCGCGGATCTCGGGATTGCAGAAGCGGACAGACGATCTGCCTCCATTTCAACCGCTGTCGATGCAGAGATTCAGGCCGAATCTGGTAGTGGACGGATCTGAGGCCTTCGCCGAGGACGATTGGGACAAGATTCGCATCGGCGACTGTGTTTTTCGCACGACCAAGCCATGCGAGCGGTGTGTAATACCGACGGTTGACCCGTCACGCGGCGAGTTTGACGGCAAGGAACCGCTGAAGACGCTCGCAACCTACCGCGCCGCGAAAGACGTCATGCCGGAGCGTGTCGATCGCCTGGGCCTTACGCCGAGCGCCGTCCTTTTCGGCCAGAACCTCATCTCCGAGGCGTTCGGGGCGACGATCCGAGTCGGCGATGACGTCGAGGTGCTCTAACTCTCCGGCTCGATCTCCAGTTCGTTTCCTGTCAACAGTTTGTAGGCGTCGAGGTAGCGTTGTGAGGTTGCGTCCGCGATCATAGGCGGCAGCGGCGGGGCGGGCGGCGTTTTGTCCCAGTCGAGCGTTTCGAGGTATTCGCGGACAAACTGCTTATCGAACGACGGCTGGGCGTGGCCCGGCTCGTACTCTTCAGCAGACCAGAACCGCGACGAATCCGGCGTCACGACCTCATCGACGAGCATGATGTTACCATCGCGGTCGGTGCCGAACTCGAATTTTGTGTCGGCTACGATGATGCCGCGCTCGCGTGCAAACTCAGACGCAAGTTTGTACAGCTTGAGCGACGTGGCCTTGAGCAGGGCAGCGGTCTCCGAGCCGAGAATACTCTTGAATTCGAGGCCCGTGATGTTCTCGTCGTGTCCGGTGGTTGCCTTGGTGGCGGGCGTGAAGATCGGCTCAAGCAGCCGGTCGCACTGAACAAGGCCGCGAGGCAGGTCGTGACCGGATACCTTGCCGGTCGCCTTGTAATCCTTCCAGCCTGAGCCTTCGAGATAGCCGCGAACGACGCATTCTACCGGGAAGACATCAGCCCGCTTGACCAACGTCGAGCGCCCGCGCAGCGATTCCTGCTCCCGGACCTCCGCCGGCATCTTGTCGATATCCGCAGTTATGAAATGACTGTCCACCTCATCCGCGAACATCTTGAACCAAAACGCCGACAACTGCGTCAGCACTGCACCCTTCTTCTTGATAGGCGTCGGCAGTATGCAGTCAAAGGCCGAAAGCCGGTCAGTGGCGACAAGCAGCAGCGTGTCGTCGTCGATCTCGTAGATATCGCGAACCTTGCCGCGATAGAGAAAATTGAGTCCTGGAATTTCCGTAGCCGAGGTCGTTGGTGCCGTGCTCATGTAATACCTGCTGTCGTCACCTTTGACTTTATTACGAAAACGCCCGTTTGGGCAATCACAAACGAATGTCCGGTTTTTGGGGAAATCTCCGAATGTTGAATATATATTAACGATGCTAAAAATATATGGTGACAAGTTCCGGCCAAATAGCGATAATGGAGAAGGGAATTTGGTCACCTGACCCCTATCAGGCGCTTCCAGCCTCATCTCCTGCAAGCTCGCATTATCTTCATGACACCCAATTCTCTCTCAACGAGCTTCTCGCTTGATCGACTCGCCGTCTCAGGACTGATCGTCCTCGCGGTCGCAATGGATATCTGCGCCCAGCCTGCAAACGACGGTTCCGAGGGATCGAACTCGACCTGGTGGATCATCATGGCGGTCATCGTCATCGGCGGCTTCGCAATGGCCGCATACTTTTGGCGGAAGGCGAAAGCTGCCGTTGGCAAGCCTCAATACAATTATCAGAGCCGCTACGCAGGCTACTACTCGAATCAGCACGCGAGCTACGACCTTGACAGTGTCGATGCTGACAAGGAACTCGAATGGCTGAGGAAAGCAAAACGACCGGCCGTCAATGGGGCCTCGGCTCAGGCCACAAGACCCGAGGCTGCCGGTAGTGGAGCGGTTCCATCTGCGCGTCCGACATCGACCGGTGACCTTGCGGCTGACACGCGGGCGTTTCAGGAGAAGATGCGCAGGCTCCAGTACGCACAGCTTCCTATCAATTCATTTACGAGCATTCCCGCGTCCCGGCCTTTCGAGCCGTTGCCGATATCCGATGATCCGTCGCTGCTGACGGCCATCGAACAGGCAAACGAGGAGTATGAGGATGACGAATCGGTCCGCGATCTTGCGGTTCGGATCTTGACTGCATTCAAGACACAAAATTCCGTTGAGGCGCTGTCGCAGATCGCCCTGTATGACCTTTCGTCCGCCTTGCGTTCGCGGGCCGTTACGGTGCTTGCGGAATTTGACCATGAGTCGGTATTCGAGACGATCGTACTCGCCTCGGCCGACCCGACGCGCGAAGTGCGGGCGGCGGCGGCCCGCGGGCTCTTTCGGCTGAGCTTTGACCGAGCCGCGGCCTGGCAGAGGATAATCGAGACCGAAGACGCATTCCGCCTGAGCCACGCGGCTCGGGCAGCCGTCGAGGCCGGCATCGTTGAGAAAGGCTTTGAAAGGCTCGTGCATGACGATCTCAAGATCGCTTACGAGGCGTTTGTTCTCGTTTCTCTGCTGATCCGTGCGGGTGAGACCCGCGAGATCCTTGACGCCATCCGAAACCATCGCGACGAGCGCGTCCGATTTGCTCTTTTACACACGCTCAGGATCCAGAAAGATCCGCGAACGCTCGATAGTCTCCATGAACTCCAGAAAGAGAGCGGCCTGACGACCGACATCGCCGAACGCGTTCGTGAAGCGATCGCCGGCATGGAAAAGGTTGCGACGCATTAATATGTCGGATCGACTCGGCATTGGCGATAAGGCGCGCGATTTTTGTCTCGTCGCCGATGACGGTTCAGAATGGCGCCTGTCCGACCACTCGGGCTCGGTCATCGTGCTGCTTTTCTATCCGCAGAACGAGACGCTGGTATGCACACGCCAACTTTGCTCGGTCCGCGACAATTGGGCCGGTTATCTTGAGACAAAGGCTGCGATCGTTGGCATCAGTCCTGGAACGCCCGGTGAACACCAAGAATTCTCGAAAAGCCTAAGACTTCCGCTGCCGCTGCTTGCCGACCCTGACCGCGAGGTAACTCAGATCTACGCACGGCATGCAATATTTCCGCTGGGCTGGACGCGCGGCGTCGTGGTGATCGACGCAAAGGGGATCATCCGCAATCGCAATGTGATGCTGCGGGCGTTCCGCCCCGCCGATACCAAGATAATTACCGACATATACGCTGCACGGGGCGACGAACTCAGCGAGACGTATGATGCACTGCGAGAGCGCATCCGCTCGATCGGGCAGCGGGCGTGAACGGCCGATATTTTCTTGCGATAACGCGAAAAACCGCATACAATTCCCAATAACCCGCAGGTTTTGGAGGAATTATGAAAAAGCTGGTTATCACCGCGCTTGCATCGCTGATGTTCGCGTTCATCTTTTCGTCCGAGGCTGATGCTCAGACGCGGATCAGGTTTGCCCGCGGCCGCACGTCGGCGACCGTTTCCGGCTCACTGTCGGGCGGAGCGACAAGGACCTATGTGTTGGGCGCCCGCAACGGCCAGGTGCTGTCGGGCAACGTCAGTTCGGGCAATGGCTGCGTCGTTTTTTCGGGCGGTGCGACCTCGACGAGTTTTATCACAAGGTCCGGTAACAACTACATCTCCGTCACGAACCAATGCCGGCGGCTGACGCGATATACGATGACCGTGTCGATCAATTTCGGCAGCGATTGACGATTAGATTCGAGCACTTTTCATAACGCGCCCTTTGCGGTATGCTGAAAGGGTGCAATTTCGTCTCATATCTGAAAACAAGCCAAAGGGTGACCAGCCGGAGGCTATCGAACAGATCGTCGCCGGCCTGAATGCCGGTGAGCGCGACCAGGTTCTGCTTGGTATTACGGGCAGTGGCAAGACGTTTACGATCGCCAATGTGATCGACCGTGTTCAGCGGCCGACGCTGGTGCTTGCCCATAATAAGACGCTTGCCGCCCAGCTTTATCAGGAATTCAAGACATTCTTTCCCGAGAACTCGGTCGAGTATTTTGTCTCGTACTACGACTATT
>CAZMQR010000186.1:0-5495 GCA_964568325.1 uncultured Chloracidobacterium sp.
CGTATGAGCGGCTGCTCGTCGATCGCTTCAAACCGATCGCGGAGAGCAACAAGCTTGATTCGGGCAGCAAGGCCCGGCTCGCCGGCATGCTCAGTATGACTCAGCTCAAGGTGAGCAAGAAGGGCGGTCGCTATTGCACTTTCCGCCTGGAGGATCGCTCCGGCGGCATCAATGGGGTCGTTTTTTCGCGTGACCTGCCGGGGTTGCTGCCGTTTCTCAAAGATGATGAGATAGTTATCGCAGAAGGCACGATCGACGCCGCTGACGGCAAGGGGCTGACGCTCCGAGTCGACAAGATGCAGAATCTGGCCGACGAGGCCGTGGCGCGTGCACGCGAAGTGCGCATACGTCTTCCGCAACTCAATGGTGATGCGGTCTCCTTCATCGAAACGCTGTACATACTTCTCGAACGAGAGCGGGGCCAATGTGGCGTCGTGCTCGACGTGCCTGCCGGCGAGACACTTGTCCAACTTCGTGCAAAAGCCCCATCGATTGCTGGCAGCCGTGAACTGCAGAGACAGCTTGAGGAACGTGGCTGCTCGGTCGAGTGGTTACAATAGTCTGCAGAAGCTATCATATCTATTATGGTGACCACCGCCTTTGAACGCGTGCAGTTGGCGCGGCATCCGGAGCGACCCTACTCGATGGACCTGCTCGGCCCCGTGTTTTCGGATTTTTGTGAGATCCACGGTGACCGCCGATTTGCTGATGATCCGGCGATGATCGCCGGCTTTGCTCGGCTGGATGGATCAGAGGTCTGCATTATCGGCCAACAGAAAGGGCGCGATATCAACGAGCGGCGTCATCGTAACTTCGCGATGTCAAAGCCTGAGGGCTATCGCAAGGCGCTGCGTGTGATGCGACTGGCGGAGAAATTCTCCCGGCCGATCGTTACCATCATCGACACGCCGGGCGCCTATCCGGGGATCGACGCCGAAGAACGCGGGCAAGCTGAGGCGATCGCTTTCAATTTGCGCGAGATGGCCGGGATGAAGGTGCCGATCGTCGTGATCGTGATCGGCGAGGGCGGCTCCGGTGGTGCGCTTGCGATCGGTATCGGTGATAGGGTACTGATGATGGAGAACGCCGTGTATAGCGTTATCACGCCCGAGGGCTGTGCTGCGATCCTGTGGAAAGACGCGGCTCGCGCTCCTGACGCGGCTGAGGGCCTTAGGCTCACAGCTTCGGAACTGGCCAAGTTCCAGATCGTTGACGAGATCATCGCCGAACCCGAGGCGTGGACGATGCCCGGCGAAGACAAATCGTCGCAAAAGGCTTTTTCGGCCATTTGCGACGATATAAAGCGTTCCCTCACCCAGAATTTGAGCGAGCTTGCGCGTCTCGACTCCCAAACACTGCTCGAGAACCGTTACCAGAAATTCCGCAAAATGGGCGTCTGGGTCTAGAACGGTATGTCGTCATCCGACTTCGGTGGAGCCGCAACCGGTGCAGGAGCGGCCGCTGAACCAGACGCCGCAGCATCGGCAGCCGGCGCACCGCTGTAAGACGGTTCGTCGTGCGACGGCCCTCCGCCGCTGTAATCGCCCGCGTCCTGACGTGAACCGATGAACTGCATTTCGGTTGCGTTTACCTCGAGGGTGTATCGATTGTTGTTGTCGCGATCCGTCCATTCCTCGACGCGGAGACGGCCCTCGATATAGACCGGCCGGCCTTTTGCAAGGTATTTTGATGCTGTCTCGGCTTGATTGCCCCAAAGCGTGACGCGAAACCAGGTCGTAATATCCTGAAACTCGCCGGCTTTGTCGCGACGTCTCTCATTTGTGGCCAAGGTAAAGCTGCAAACTGCATTTCCCTGCGGCGTGTAACGGAGTTCCGGATCTCGGCCCAAATTGCCGACGATAATGATCTTGTTGAATGACATAGTGTTTCCTCTCTTGTGTTAATTTGCCTAAAACCAATTGCGTTGCGTAGGCATCAATATATCACGATATTCTCGTGTGCTAAAATCGATAATTTCGCAGTTGGCCGCGTCGTGATGTCAATGTTCCGCGCAATTCCTCCCATAGCCCTCATCTCATTGCTGATTGCCGCAGTGGCGGTGGTATCCACCGCAGCGCAGGTGGGTGCGAGCAAAGAGGCGGACGTTACGCGCTGTTGGGCGATGCCGACGACGGCCGCCGTTCGCCATTTTAGTGCGGACGGTGTGCGTATGTATGCTGTCGTTGATGCCGGCCGGCTGGTCGCATTTTCGCGTGACGGAAAGATGACGTGGACGACCGATCTCGGCGGTGACATCGTATCGAATTTGCTCAATACGGCTTCGGGGCTGATTCTTGGCACAAGCGCGATGGGTGATAAGCGTGTGGACAGCCTGCGCTCGATCAGCCGTGAAACAGGCATAGTGGCGGCTACTGCTTCGCTTCCTGTAGGCGGGCCGCACTACGTTTTCGTTGTGAACGGATCGGTGCTGATAGTCTCAGGGAACGGTATTGTTCAGCTAATGGATACCGAGGGTGCGGTGAAATGGCGCCGCGAGATCGCAACGGCCTTTACGGGAATGCCTGCCCTGAGTGCGGATAGGCTCTTTGTGGCGTCAGCCGGAAAACAGTTGTTTGGCATCGACCCGACGACCGGCGAGATCAACACGGTCCGAAAGATGAAGCATGACATTACGGCCTTAGCTGTCACGCAAGCGGGCGTGCTCGCGGTGGGCGACGACAGAGGTGGCCTGACGGCTCTTGATAGAAACGGTGCGACGGCTTGGCGGCTTCGCGTCGGGGCCAGCGTTTCGAGAATCTTCGCCACTGATGGCCACCTCATCGCGACGTCTCACGATAATTTCGTTTATTGCATCGACGCGAGTAACGGCAGCGTCGTGTGGAAGCGCCGCCTCAGCGGCCGGGTTTCACATGCCGCAGCAATCAATGGTGACCATCTCTTTACGACATCAATAGATGAACACGGCGCCGCGATCACCGATATTGTCAACGGCAAGAGCGCCGGGCAGATCATCTTCGCTGATGATGAATTCGTTACGGCCGAGCCGGAAATCGTAGATGGTGTCCTTGTGGTCGGCACGAACAAGGCGGTTTACGGTTACAGCCTTGCCGGCCCTTCGGCCTGCCCGAAATAGAAAAAATGCGACCGCCGGACCGATAAGGCCCGGGGCCGCAATCGAAGATCAAGCCAGCCGTTTGGTCTCTAATGCGAAACCGCGTGCTGGCTCATCATTGCGTAGATCTCGTCTTTGATCGCAAGTTTTTTCTTCTTCAGGGTAGTCTCTTCTACCTGCTCTTCGTCGCTTGGATATGACAGGTGAACCAATTCGTTCAGCCTCTTTTCCAGATCGTCATGCTGATGTACCAGATCTCTGAAAACTTGATTGCTCTTTAGCAAGTCGTCCCTCACCGGATCAGCAGTTGACATGTCCATAGCGTTATAGTCCTCACTTTGTCAAAGTTTTCTTGGGCCCGGAGGCCGAGATGGTCTGTTAGCCGGGCTTAAGTTTGATTCTAGTCTCATCAGAATAAATTAGCAAGAGGCTCGATCTTCCGGTTTGTGCCAGTCAAGTATTTCGGGAACTATCTAAGGTCCAACCGCATCAGCAACGCGTTCTCGCGCGGGTCTTGATAGAAACTGTTCCTGGTCTGTGTTGTTTCGAAGCCGTTCCGTTCATAAAATTGGATCGCTTGCACGTTCGATTCTCTGACTTCGAGCCACACCTGAACGGCCGAACGCTCCCTGCAGGCGGCCAGAAAGGCGTCAAGCAATACTTGCCCAAGGCCTCTTTTTTGGAGCGGTTCGATCACGGCAATGTTGTAAACCTCGGCATCGGTCCGTGCTTCGATGAGGCCGCCGAGGATGATTCGGCCCACGACAAAGCCGACTGTCTGGTTGTCGCCGGACTCCAGGCGGAGCAGCACGGCATCGGGATTCTTCATCTCGTCCAGATAGCTCTGCGCGGACCATGGACTGAGGTTGGTCTCGTCAGCGATCCGGATCAGATCGGCTATGTGCGAGCTATCAACGGGGCGAACACGAAAATTGCCGTTAACAAATTCGCTCATGAGGGCTTGTGCTTGCTCACGAATAGCGGCTCGACGACCGTTCGCCGTTCAGCCGCAAGCAGGCCGACAGAATGGGCGAGGTTAAAGCCCGCATCGACTACATTCGACCGGCCTGACATCGGTTCAGCAAGCGATCCGTGGAGGATCAAATTGCCGGCAATGTCGGCCACGGCGTCATAGGCGACAACATGCGGCAAACCCATAGCCGCACCATTCTCAAACTCCTGCACACAAACCGATCCTCGTCCCATGGGCACGGCGGCTGTGACGCGTTCCTCGGTTCCGGAAGTGAACACCATCGCCTCCAACGCCGAAACGCTTGCCATCTCGACGCCGAGGCCGGTCTTTAGGCCCAACGCCGTTGCGATACCAATGCGGACGCCCGTAAAACTGCCCGGCCCGGCGGAGACGGCAATTAGGGTGATCTGTGACCGGTCAATCTCATTCACGGTGAGCAGCCGACCTATATCGCTGAGCAGGTATTCGGCCTTGGATACATTGCCGGAGCCGATCCAGTGAGCGACCTCGACGCTGTCACAGATCAGGGAGATGCTGCCCCCGGCTATGGCTGCCTCGATACTAAGCGTGATCATAGACTTGGCTTTCCAAACATCCGCCGGTACGACGCCGGTATGCGTGCGAAGAAACTCGCCACCTGATAAAAGAACCGCGTCCTTGTATCGAAGCTCCCATTCATCTGGATCGTTGCCCATATCGGGTCGGGCCGCAGCCGGCGAGGTATTTGCCGCAGCAGGCCGCCCTTGTGAAACGCTTCCTCGAGCGGGACAAACTTCGTCGGGTTCGCCCATTCCCTTTCGACAGTCTTGACCAACCAGGCGGGCAGATCGGCTGCCTCGCGGGCGATGGGCGTATCGCTGAGGTCGAGGTCGAGGTACTTATGCGCGAGGCCGATCGCACAGACTATCCAGCGGCGGCGGTTCGGCGCGACGATGTCGAATACACGGCTCCAATCAAAGTCCGGCGGGCGGTTTGCTATGGCGTAATAGATGTCCCATAGCCTTTCCTTTTGGCTCGCACCGTCCGTCAACCAGTGGACGCACAGCACCCGTAGGTGGTCCTCAGGCCGCAGGATGCGGATCGTGCCGCCGTCGAGCTGCCATTCGACAGAATTCGCAAACAGGTCATCCCACGCAACGGTGTCCAGATGTCTCAATTCGCGATGCAGATCGACCGCTAGCCCTTCTGCGGCATGCTTCGCGACTATAGCACGTCCCGTTTCAAAGTCTCCCGACGCCACCGCGAGGTCTATGTCAATTGCGACGCGCGGCTCGGTCGCAGGATAATATCGTCCGGCTGCAATGCCTTTGATCAATATTGGCTCGATCCCCTGCTCACGAAACAACCGAAATATCCTGACCGCGCGTTTCTCCGCCGCCTTGACCTGAAGCAGATTCCAGCGGAATTCGTCAGAGGTTGCCAACTTGGTCGTCGATTCGGACACAAGGA
>CAZMQR010000187.1:0-5493 GCA_964568325.1 uncultured Chloracidobacterium sp.
CTCTTCGACCAATACTTCATCGACGACCTGAAGATGCGTGCCGATCTGGTGCGGATCATACAGCCGTATGCTCAGGATCTGAAGAAGAAGGGGCGGAATTGGATGGCGTGTTGCCCGTTTCATCAAGAAAAGACGCCATCGTTCTCAGTCAGTCCGGAAAAGGGATTTTACAAGTGTTTCGGCTGCGGCAAGGGCGGGACGGCGTTCAACTTTTTGATGGAGATGGAAGGGCTCAACTTTCCCGAGGCCGTCAAGCGTGTCGCCGAGATCAGCGGCGTTCCGGTTCCGGAGCCAGTCGATGACGTCAGTTTTCAGCGGTCAAAGCAGCAGCGGGATGAGAAAAAGCAGCTCGCCGATCAGGTCATCGAGCTAAACCAGGTAGCGCTTGAGTTCTGGGAAAAGGAATTGCGGGGCAAGAGCAAGCTCGCCAAGCAAGCACGCGAATATCTGACGGAACGCGGCATCTCTGACGAGATACAGCAGCGGTTTCGCATCGGCCTCTCACCGGACAAATGGGACGGACTGCTCGGTGTGCTCCGCGATTTCGGGGCTGACGAAAAGGTCATAACGCAGAGCGGCCTTGTATCGGTGAATGAAGAGAAAGAGCGGACTTACGACCGTTTTCGCGGGCGGATAATGTTCCCTGTCCTCGATGTTAATGGTCGGTGCGTGGCATTTGGTGCCCGTGCTCTTTCACCCGACGACGAACCGAAGTATCTCAATTCGCCCGAGACTCCGGCGTATGTCAAGGGCGAGCATCTCTATGGCCTCTTCCAGGGCAAGGACGATATCCGCAAAAAGAAATTCGCCATCCTCGTCGAGGGCTATCTCGACTTGATAGCGCTCGTGCAGTTTGGCGTAAGCAATGTCGCGGCAAGCCTTGGAACTGCATTCACGGAGCAGCAGGCGAAACTGCTTGGGCGTTTCGCCAAGAGCGTTGTCATCAATTACGACGGCGATTTGGCCGGTATCAAGGCCGCTCGACGGGCGATCGAGCAACTGTTGCCGCAGGATTTCGACGTCAAGGTACTCGTGCTGCCCGACGGCAAGGATCCGGATGATTTTATCCGCGAGAACGGAACCGACGCCTACAACCGTGCTCGCGGTGATGCGGAACCGTTCATGCAGTTCGCGATGCGGACCTCGGTCGGCGACCGCAACATCGCGAATGCCAAGCAAAAGGCCGCCGCTATCGAGGAATTCCTGCCCGTCGTCACCGCGATCCGCAACAACATCCAAAAACGCGAGAGCTTTGACCAGGCGATGGAGTTCTTTCATGTCGAAGACACCGGCCTACGGCGCGAATTGTGGAATTCCTTATCTCAACAGCGATACGGCCTCTCGCCCGTCATTTCGCAAAAGATCTCTCGTGCGGCCCGTCCGAAGATCACCATCGCCGAACGCCACCTGCTCGAACTGCTCGCGTATGATCGCGAACTTCGCGACACGGTAATTCCCATTATCGAGCCGAGCGATTATGAGCATCTTGCAACGGCCGAGCTGTTTTCGGCATTCATCTCGATTCACGCGGCCGGCGGCGACATCGGCCCTGAAGAGTTAATGGAACGCCTCGACGATGACGAAGAGATGCTGGACGCCGCCCGGCTGGTGCTGCAGTCCGCACGGGCCCGCGGCGACGTCGCTCTCGAAGGGCCGCTTCGCGACGCCGAGAATTGCGTTTTTGCTCTCAGGAATATGGCCATAGCCCACCGCATCGGCGAGATCAGCCGTGAGGCCGCGCTTGCCACTCAATCGGGCAATACCGAACTCGCCAACCAGCTTGCCGCCGAGCAGCTTGACCTCGAAAAGATTCGCCGCGACCTTCAGCAACGTATCAAGGATCTGTGATATACTTTTCGATTTGATTCCGAACGGCCGCCGTGCAACCTTTTGGCCGCCATCGGCGTTAGCATATTTTGAGAACAACTATCCACACGCTGCACAAATCAAATCGCATTTATCGCTGAATATGCCTGATTACGACGAGAAACAAGACTTGGTAGACCGCCTGATAGCCCGCGGCAAACGAAAAAAAGGACTGAGCCTCGATGACCTTCATCGAGAGTTGCCGGCGAACATGCTCTCAGCCGAGGAGATCGAGGACGTCCTCGAACGCCTCGAGAGCGCCGACATTTCCGTGGCCGAGACCGACGCCCAATTGCTTGAGCGAGCATCGAATCTCGCCCTCGATGACGAAGAAGAATCAGCCGAGGAGGAAGAAGAGGACATCGACCTTGACCTGTCGGCCGGTGTGCTCGACAAGTCGAATGACCCCGTTCGCCTTTACCTTCGCGAAATGGGCGTTGTGCCCCTGTTGAACCGCGAGGGCGAGGTCGCCATTGCAAAACGTATTGAGCGCGGCCAAATAAAGACGCACAAGACAATTTCCCGTTCGCCCATCGCTGTCGAACGGCTGCTCAAGATCGGTGAGGACCTTGCCGCCGGCAAGCAGGGTATCCGCGAAACGGTCGTATTCAGTGAGCAGGCCGAGATCTCGCTCGAAGAGGACAAGGCCGAGGAATACCTCCGCTGGACGCTTGAAGGTATCGAGAGCATTCGCGGCAACTATCAGGTCGCCCTGAAAGCGTGGACGCAATTGCTCAACGAACAGGAGAAAACGGCGGGTAAGAAGACCAAGAAGCTGCTTCGTCTCAAGCGAAACACCGCACGGCTTCGGCTCGACATCGCTCAGGAGATCAAGAACCTCAACCTCACCGAGCGTTCGCGTCAGGTTCTGATCGCTGCAATTCGAAAGGTCGTAAACGATATCAAGGAAGCCGAGAAAGCGATCAAGAAGGCAAAGGACAAGCTCGAAAAGAAGCCTGAAGCTCCTGTAAAGAAAGAACTTAACGCCAAGGTTCGCGAGGCCAAGGCCGTCATTGCGGAAATCGAGGAAAAGTACCGCCTGCCCGCCGTCGAGATCAAGCGAGCTCTGCAGACGATCAACGTCGGCGAATTTGAGACGAACAAGGCCAAGCGCGAACTCGTCGAGGCCAACCTGCGTCTCGTCGTCTCGATCGCCAAAAAATACACCAACCGCGGCCTGCAGTTCCTCGACCTTATTCAGGAAGGCAACATTGGACTGATGAAGGCCGTCGATAAGTTCGAATGGCGTCGCGGCTATAAGTTTTCGACCTACGCCACGTGGTGGATCCGTCAGGCCATCACTCGTGCCATCGCCGACCAGGCCCGCACTATCCGCATTCCGGTGCACATGATCGAGACGATCAACAAGCTCATCCGCACCTCGCGCCTGCTCGTCCAGGAACTCGGCCGCGAGCCGACGAGCGAGGAGATCGCAAAGCGGATGGATATTCCCGTCTCAAAGGTCCGCAAGGTGCTGAAGATCGCACAGGAACCGATCTCGCTCGAAACGCCCATCGGCGAAGAGGAAGATTCGCATCTCGGCGACTTTATAGAGGACCGCTCGATACTGAATCCCGCCGAGTCAGTGACATTCTCAAATCTTCGCGAGATCACGGACGAGGTGCTCGCGACACTCACGCCGCGTGAGGAAAAGGTCATCAAGATGCGCTTTGGCCTAGGTAGTACCGGCAGCGAGCACACGCTCGAGGAAGTCGGCCAACACTTCGCCGTCACCCGCGAACGCATCCGCCAGATCGAGGCAAAAGCCTTGCGCAAGCTCCGCCACCCGTCGCGCTCGCGTCGATTGAAAGCATTTCTTGAAGGAAAACCCTAAAGAATTGTGTCGACAAAGCGAGAGGCCGCCTGAATGGACGGCCTCGCTGCTTGCCTGTCCTTACTACTACAGCGACCCGTAGATCAGAGCCGTGTTCGAGAAGTTAGAGACGTTCGTGGCGGCGACGGCACGGACCTTGTAGGTGTATTCGCCGCCGGGCTGGACGGGGTAGTCCTGATACGTCTGTTTCTTCGTCGTTGCGTGAAGGAGAAACGGCAGACCGTCGCCATAACGCCGCCATATCTCGTAAACGACCGATCCTGTCTTGTTGTTGCCATTCCATTTGAGGTAATTGACGCCATTTGAGCGTCCCTCGCCGGCCAGATCGCTCGGGTCGTATGCAATAACGGTCGAGCGTGTCCTCGGGAACGTAAACCCGCACACCTCGTAAGCTTTCTTTGGCGATTCGGCGGCTACGAGATAGTTTCGGACGGTAGCAAGCTTTGCCATCAATTCGTCCCTCATGCCCTGTTTGTCGGCGATGACCGATTGCTTCTCGGCGGTCTGTGTGACGCTGCTCTCGATCACCGTCTCGAACGGCGGGTTGAGCGTGGTAAGCGTGGCGGCAAGCGAATCGGCGAGCGTGTTGTCGATGCCATCCACGTTGTGCCCAATGAGCTGCTGCTCGACATTCTTTGCAAAGTCAACGAGATCGGCATCAGTTAGTCTTCTGTAATCCATAGTGGTTTCTCCTAGTGTGTTGTTTTTGTGATCTGCAACCAGGTTGCATCTCTGCTATACTAACCCCACCGTTGCAACGTGTCAAGCCACGCACGGGGTTGCAGAGACAATATGCTGCTCAGTTTCCGTTTGAAGATATCGAGAGCGGGCATCTGCTCGCGGCCGGTGCGATCTTGTTTGCGTGAGGAAAGAGATCGTTTCCTTGAGACATGGGTTTGTTCGCGAAGAGAAGGGCAATGTTTCCTAAGAGGATCATCTTGTTTGCAAACTTTTGCATTCTGCTAAGGACATTCCTGCGAGGTTTGGCAGTAAATGTGAATCTGTTTGCGACAGAAAGCCCTTTGGTCGGCAACAATATCTCTTCCCTGAGCGCGTATGTGGATCCCATTGCAAAAGATCCTTTTGATCCTCATAACAAAACAGGTTTTGAGTTAAGGCATTATTGACAACCGGCCTGAACAGGCGTATCGTGCAAATGATCGTTCCTTGATCTCCGATACTCTTACCGATTCCCGTAGTTTGGGGTGCAATCATATTTCCCGACGGAGGATCTAGGTAATGATGAATAAGTTCCGACGGCATGCTCCCGACCGCATCCCGGGTCGGAGTCTGTCCTGCCCCCCCGGTTTTCTCTAAACGCTGCAAATAAAGCACTAACAGCATCGCACAGCTCTGTTTTGGCGGCATCTGCGCGGTGGTTACAACCAAACATAGAACCAACAGGAGGTCCGAGATGTCTCTGATGTCACGTGCCGGATCAAAGCGTTCGGTCAGGCTTGTCTATTGGATCACGACAGTCACGGGGCTGCTGCTGATCGCGCTCGGCGTATTCGCCGCAAACGGCTGGCTGCCGAGGACCGATGCCTTGACCGGCCAACGTTACGGCTGGTTTGGCAAGAGATTGCCAAAGAGTGCACCGAGCAGTTGGGTCCCGTTCGCACCGCCTGATCCGACGCCGACGCCCCAACTGAGCAAAGAGTACATCTACGCCGGTTCTCGGCTTCTTGCGGTCGAGGATGCTAATGCAAACGCGGCGCCGCCCGCCGACCTTGCGGTATGGCGGCCGTCCACCGGCATGTGGTACGTTCTCGGCGGCCCCGGATCGCAGCAGA
>CAZMQR010000188.1:0-5467 GCA_964568325.1 uncultured Chloracidobacterium sp.
CGCCACGAGATCTCAAGGTTGATCGAGGAGATCTATCCCGATCCATTCGCTGATCAAGCGGCCCTTGGCAAGCTTGGCGTTACCTATGCCATCGAAGGCCGCATTCTTGGCCTTGTTGGCCGCGCTGAGGAATCTAAGGCGCGATATGTCAAGGCAGTGGACATGTATCGTCGGCGAGTCGAATTACTGGAAACTCAGGAACCGACGTCCGACAATCTGCTGCGACTGGCCTCGGCATACAACAGCCTGGCGGCGGACCGAGCGATGCATCTCGGCGAAGTCGAGCAGGCAGTAGAAAACTTGAGGCGGTCGACGACCCTTGCAGAACAGGTGCTGCACCAATCATCGAATAATTCAGATCGTCGGGCACTTGGCGTCGCAATGAGCAGTAGTGCGGCCCTTGGTGACGTTTTGAAGCTCGCAGGCGATGTCACTGGTGCGATCGTGCCCCTGACGGCCTGCTATACGCTGGCCACCTCGCGCGGGCAGCCGAGCGGAGTCGATGCATTCGTGGTCAGGCATGCGCAAGACTGCCTCCTGGGGCGGGCCGAAGCCTACTGGGAAACGGGCCGCAGTGTAGACGCGATGAAGGATGTCAATACCGCCGTGGACGATCGCGAGAGATTCGACCGATACAACCGTGACAAGGTTGCGAGACACTATCGCCTCAGCCGTTCCAGGTTCTTTGTGTCAACGGGACAACTCCTGCTTCGAATGGGCAGGCAGCGCGAAGCGAAAGCCGCGTTCGATAAGGCCGATCAGAGCTTACAGGCCGTAACTGAGCTCGGGAGAAATGACGCATTTCGGCGCGACCTCGCTCGTTATCTGTTAACAGCCGCCGATCTTTACGCAGGTATTGAACCTTGCGGCCTCGCACGTTCGTATCAGTTTCCGCCGGTCGCGGACGGTTTTCCATATTGCCCGGCGACAGGCAAAACTAATCCCGTCAATGCTGAACAAGCTCGCAAGCTTTACGGTCAGGCGATCGAGCAGATATCTCATTTGCATGCCACCGGCAATGCTTATGTTATCGAGCTTGAATTCAAACGGATCGCTGAGAATCGGATCCGTGAGCTCGAAGCTCAGTAATGCCTACCCTATCACGCCCCAGCCGGGGCTACCTGCTCGGAACCTTCGGATTCGTTTGCGGGTGATATTTCCTCGGCCCATTCGCCAAGGCTGTGGCTGACGAGATGTTCCTGTTCAAGATTGTGGATCGCGTAGCTGCCGGTAGCAGGCGACGCTGACGCGTCGCGGCCGATGTATTCGAGCTTCACATTTGCCGGCAGAATAGCTCGGAGGCGAGGTTCGACGAACGTCCAGCCACCCATGTTCTGCGGCTCTTCCTGACACCAGACGATCTCGGCGGCGTTCTGATACTCGGCGAATACGGCCTTTAATGCCTCGGCCGGAAACGGGTAGAACTGTTCGAGGCGGACGACGGCGATATCGGCAACATTACTCTCATTCCGGGCCGTCTCGAGGTCATAATAGACCTTTCCGCTGCACAGGACGACGCGGCGGACTTTTGATCTGTCGAGGTCACGACCGTCGGCGATCACGGGTTGGAAGCCGCCATTCGTCAACTCATCCATCGTCGAGCTGGCCGCCGGCAGGCGGAGCAGGCTCTTTGGCGTCATCACGATCAGCGGCCGGCGCATTTCCTGAATGACCTGGCGGCGGAGCAGGTGAAAGTACTGCGCGGGCGTCGTCGGATAGCAGACTTGGAGGTTGTTCTCAGCGCAAAGCTGCAAATAACGCTCTAACCGTGCCGACGAGTGTTCGGGCCCTTGTCCCTCGTAGCCATGCGGCAGTAGCATAACGAGATCAGAGGGCTGCTGCCACTTGTCCTCGCCTGCGGAGATGTACTGATCGATGATGATCTGGCCTCCGTTTGAAAAATCGCCAAACTGAGCTTCCCATGCGACAAGTTCGCGGCGATGCCGAACCGAATAGCCGTACTCAAAGCCGAGCACTGCATATTCGCTCAAGCTGCTGTCAAAGACATAGAATCGCGCCGCGGGATTCTTATCGCTTCGCAATTCGGAAAGCGGCGTCCAACGCTCGCCCGTCATCAAGTCATACATCGATGCGTGACGGTGAGAGAATGTGCCGCGGCCCGAGTCCTGTCCACTAAGGCGCACCGGCATCCCTTCGAGCACCATTGAGCCGAATGAAAGAGCCTCTGCAAAGCCCCAGTCCATCGGCACTTCGCCGTCGCCCATTTTTGCTCGACGGGCGAGCTGGCCGACCATCTTTGGATTGATGTGAAAACCGTCGGGCACGAGCGATACCTTGTCGGACACGGCTTTGAGCATTTCAGCCGAGACGCCGGTCGGCACGACAACAGAACCGTCCTCCTCGGCTGCGGGCTGCGGCAGCGACTGCTTTGGCGGCTTTTCGACGGCTATCTGCTTAGCCCGCGTGAGGATGCCCTCGTACCGTTCGACGACGGCGTTTGTCATAGCCGCAAGGTCGTTCTCGGTTATCACGCCCTCGCGAATAAGCCGTTCGGCATAGAGATGTCGCGTGCCGGGATGCGCTTTAACGCGGGCGTACATAACGGGCTGTGTGTAGCTCGGCTCGTCGCCCTCGTTATGGCCGAGACGACGAAAACCTACGAGGTCGAGCACGACGTCCCGTTTGAATTCGTGTCGATACTCGAGCGCGATCTGTATCACACGATAGGCCGCCTCAGGGTCGTCGCCATTGATGTGAAAGATCGGCGCCTGCGTGATCTGCGCGGCATCGGTCGAATATATCGACGAACGGCCAAGCTCAGGCGAGGTCGTAAAGCCGATCTGATTGTTGATAACGAGATGAATAGTCCCGCCCGTCCGGTAACCCGGGAGCGAGGCGAGTTGGAGCGTCTCCATTACGACACCCTGGCCCGCGAATGCCGCATCGCCATGAAGCAGCACGGGCATTATCCGGTCGTAGGCCTCCTCGCGGGTATGTTCCTCGCCATTGCGAAGTTCGTCCTGCCGCGCACGGGCCATGCCCTCGACCACAGGATTCACGGCCTCGAGGTGGCTCGGGTTGCAGGAGAGCGAAATGGCGATCTCGCGTCCGGCCTTTGTCGTCTTGCGGCCCTCGGCTCCCTGGTGATATTTTACGTCGCCCTCGTCGGCAGGAAAATCGGGATGCGATGTGCCCTCGAATACCGTGAAGATGCGCTCGGCCATGTCGCCTTTTTCGGCGTCGCCGACAATGTTTGACAGCACATTGAGCCGGCCGCGGTGGGCCATGCCCATAAAGATCTCTTCTACGCCGCGTGCCGATGCTCCCTCGACAAGCTGGTCAAGCATCGGGATCACCGTTTCGCAGCCCTCGAGCGAGAAGCGTTTCTGCCCGAGATACTTCTTGTGCAGGAACTGCTCGAACTGCTCGGCTTCGATCAGCTTTTGCAGAAGCTCTTTTTTCAGTTGAGGGTCGAGCGGTTTTGTATCGACAAACTGTTCGCGCACCCGGGCGCGTATCCACTCTTTTTCGTCCTTGTCCTGTATGTGGCGATATTCGATCCCGACCTTGCCGCAATAGGCTTTTTGCAGGATCTCGAGGATACGCCGAAGTGTTGCGGTCTTTTCGCCGTGAAGCCCGCCGGTGATGAACTCGCGGTCGAGATCCCATATCGTCAGGCCAAAGTTTTCAAGATCAAGTTCGCTCGCATGGTGCGAGGTCATGTTGAGCGGATCGATATCGGCGAGCAGGTGGCCGCGAATGCGATAAGCGTTGATCAATTGCAGGACGTTCGCCTGCTTCTCGGCCTGTTCCGTGAAGCGGTCACCGCCGAGCAGATGCGGATTGTAATCCTGCGCCCACCTGAGCGGCGGATAGTTGATCTCAAGGTCGCTAAACAACCCGTCGTAAAAGCCGTGTTCGCCGGTCAGGAATTCGTGTATCTTCGCAAGGAACATCCCGCTCTCGGCACCCTGAATGACGCGATGATCGTAGGTGCTGGTGAGCGTCATAGTCTTGCTGATGCCCAGCAAAGACAGGGCCGCGGACGTCATCGCCTGATATTCGGCGGGGTATTCTAGAGCGCCGGTCGCGATGATCGCGCTCTGCCCGGCCATCAGGCGTGGGTTCGATGCGGCGGTGCCGATCGTTCCGGGATTTGTCAGCGAGATGGTCGTGCCCTGAAAGTCCGCGATCTCCAATTTGCCTTCGCGGGCACGCTTGACCGTGTCGTTGTAGGCAGCAAAGAACTCGGCAAAGTTCAAGCTGCCTGCGTCCTTGATGTTCGGCACAAGCAGGCTGCGCGAGCCGTCCTTTTTCTCAATATCGATGGCGATGCCGAGATTAATGGCGTCGTTCTCGATCCGCGAAGGTGTGCCATCAACCTCGCCATAGCCGACGTTGAGGCTTGGCATTGCCTTGGCCGCCTGTACGATCGCCCACGCAATAATGTGCGTGAACGACGCTTTGCCGAGACCTTTTACTGCTAAGTGTTCATTGATGATGCGGCGGTTTTCTTCGAGGACCTTGACAGGAATGGTGCGAAAGCTGGTGGCCGAAGGAACCGTCAGGCTCAGTTCCATGTTCTCGACGATCTTTTTCGCCGGGCCGGTGATGGGCTTGGAACTGCCGGATGGAGCGGTCGGTGCCGGCTTCTTCTTAGGTGCTGTGGCTGGCTCATCGGGCACACTCGCTACTGCTCGTGTTTCCGCCTGTACGGCGGCGGGCTGGCCGTTCAGGAGGTCGCCGAAATACTGCTGCCACGACTCGTCGACGAGTTTTGGGTCGCTCTGGTAACGTGCCAGCAGGCCCTCGACGTAGGTCGCGTTGGAGCCAAAGGCTTCCTTGATAAATTCGGATAGATTCGTTGTTGTATTGCTCACAATTGCCTCGGTCAAACTAACAGTTTAACGCATACAACGCCCTATTTTGTAATCGGTGACGACCGGGTAGTGCACGCGGATTCGTTTGGGAGAGGTGGTCTTGTGACGTCAAGCGGCAGTGCCTTAAGAAACGCCTTTCTGCGGGTTCCAGCTTCCCTGAAGTTTTCTGATCAGCAATATCTGACCGGCGTGATATGCGTTGTGGGTGTTTATGTCCGAGATCAATTCGCCCCACGAACGCGTGTTCTCGGCCGACACCTGTTCCGCAAATCTGCTCTCGTCCGCAGCGGCGATCAACTCGCGAAAATTCGACATCACCGCGTCAAAGCGGTGAACCGCCGCCGCCCAGTCCTCGTCCGTGCCGCCATCGGTAAACGTCTCGTCATTGGCTGTGACGGGATACTCGTACTCCTCGCCGCCAAACCGCACAAAATACGCGTAGTTGTAAAACGTCAGATGCTCGATCGTCTGCCAGATCGAATGCTCGTTCCCATTCGGTCGCCATGCCGCCTGCTCGGCCGTCAGCCCTTCAACGGCGTTCATCGGAGCGACAAACCAGCTATTCGCGTCGTAGCAGGTGATGAATTGGCGGAGTAAGAGCTTTCGTACCATAACTATTTGCTACT
>CAZMQR010000189.1:0-5416 GCA_964568325.1 uncultured Chloracidobacterium sp.
AACCTGCTAAGGATCGGCGACGCAGTGCCCGGATTCATTGTCCCAGTCTATTCGGTGGGGCTGATCGCGATCTTTCTCAGCAGCCGCGATCAGCGGCTCGGTGACATCTTTGCGGGAACCGTCGTGATCCGCGAGCGAGCAGACGAGGCTCCAACCTTCGTGGAGACATTCTCGAATCGGATCGCCGACTCTGCGTTCGTCCGCGTCCAGGCTCCGGTCGCGTGCAGTTCTGACCTGACCAAACTCAGTGAACGCGAACTCGAGGTGGTTGAATCGTTCCTACGCCGCCGCTGGGACCTGACAGAACGCCAGCGCCTATGGATGGCCTGGCGCATCGCACTTCCGCTGATGTACAAACTAAGGCCGGCCTACGAGGTCTCCGGCTTTACATATGAAGGCCTGCTCGAAGAACTATTTCACCGCTACCATGCCGATCAGAGGTCATTGAACTGAGGCGACTCGATCATTTCTTCCAATAGTATTTGGTAAGCTTTGCAGCATCGTCAGCCGAGATCTGGCCGGCATGTATCTCGAATGCTCGATTCAGAACAGGATCGCGACCCGCGGCAAGGTCCGCGGCCGTTGGTACGATCAGTTCGTCGGGAACAACTCCAATATGCTCGAGGCTCTTACCATCGGCCATGACCAGGTCAGCATTCGTCACGCTGATGGCGAAAGGGACCACGTTCATCGTCCCCATCTGTTCCTCAAAATGCCGCGACTGCATTACCGAGCCCGATGATACATCGCCAAGGACAACCCCGCGCTTGTTGAGTTGAATGACCCGGGCAAAGACTTCAGCCGCAGAACCCGATTCGCTGTCAAGCAAGATAACAAGCTTGCCATTGTAGGCCTTGCCTCCGCGCGCCTTTGCAAGGCTCGGGTCCATCTTCTTGCGCCCCACGATCTCAGCAACCTGAACATCCTTGTCAAAAAAGGATCCCGTAAGGGCTTCCATCGTCTTCACATATCCACCGCCATTCCCGCGGAGGTCTAAGATGAGTCCCCGGCTATTCGAGACGCGGCCCAGCAGACTGTCGACCTCCTCCGGCGGAAATTCAAATGACGGCATTCGCCAAACTCCGATACCGCCGACCGTGAGAAATCTGTGCTTGTCATTCTCAGGCTCGTAGAAATCATCGAAAAGTTTGAAATACGTTGTGAAGGTGATCGTCTGTGGTTGGCGTTTGATCTCCGACTTGATCTCAAGCTGACGGGGGGCACTTTCCTCCGGCCCCTGCACGATCAACGTCAGCTTGTCGCGCTTGCTGATCGCGTTGTAGTAGTAGCGCACCTTCCAAAGTTCCTTTTTCGATGGCTTAAAACCGCCGATCGACAAGATTTGATCACCGCGTTTCAGCCCTTTTGACTCAGCGTCACTGCCCGGTTTTACCTGAGTGACAAACACCTTTTCGCCGACCGGCTGCATCCGCCAACCGTACTCAACTGCCAGGTTGGTAGGCGGCGGAACCAAAAACAGATGAGAATCATTGAAATCGATCAGAACCTGAGCAATTATCGCGATCGATTGGCTCGTTGACGTAGCATTATCGAGCTTGTCCTCCGCCTGCTTGAAACGCGCTTCGAGATCGATCCCGTGAAAGTTTGGATCATAGTAGTGTTCTTTGACCCTTTTCTTCACGATCTTTAGGATGTCCTTCATGCGGCTCTTCTCGATCCCGTCAAAACTCTGTCCGTGAGCGACAGGTGTCGACAAGATAAATGCCCCTAACAGGACCGCGGCGAATACTATTTTCAAAACGCTTCGGGAATTCATATGATTATTAACAGGCCTCATCTGATCTGAGACCGGCGAGCTTACGAGTGGCCTTGGAAGCCTCTCCTCGACCTCGGTTGAAACCTTCTTAATATTCAAAATACGCCGTTTTGTAGAAAATGCAACCACTTCAGAAGCCCATCGATCCGGTCGCCTGAAACAGATATGCGAAACATCCTTGTGACCGGCGGCGCCGGATTTATTGGGTCCCATCTTGTGGATCAGCTTCTCGCTGAGCGGGAATGGCAGGTGACGGCGGTTGATGATTTCAATGATTTCTACTCGCCTGAGATCAAGCATCGCAATATCTCTGAGCACATCGGATCGTCCAGTTATCGTATCGTCGATGCCGATATCCGTGACTGGCGGACAATGGAGGCGCTATTTACCCAATATCGTTTTGACATCGTTGTCCATCTTGCCGCCCGTGCCGGCGTCAGGCCGTCGCTCGCAGAACCGAGACTATACGCCGAGACGAACGTCAACGGCACACTCAACCTACTCGAACTCGCTCGTGGGCATGGCATCCAGCACTTCGTCTTCGGCTCGTCATCCAGTGTTTATGGCATCAATGCGAAGGTTCCCTTCAGCGAGGACGACCGTATCCACCAGCCGATCTCGCCCTACGCTGCGACAAAGGCTGCCGGCGAACTGCTATGTCACACATATTCGCATCTTTACGGAATGCGTATTGTTTGTCTCAGATTTTTTACGGTCTATGGAGCACGCCAGCGGCCTGACCTCGCGATACACAAGTTTGCCCGCCTGATCAGCGAGGGTAGGCCGATCCAGGTCTTTGGCGATGGAACGACGCGGCGTGATTATACATATATCGACGACATCATTCAGGGCGTAAGGGCGGCGATCGATTACCGAGCGACTCCGTTTGAGATATTCAATCTCGGTGAATCGCAAACAGTCGAACTGAATGAACTTATCTCGCTGTTGGAAAAGAGTCTTGACCTTCAGGCCGTGATCGATCGTCAACCCCTGCAGCCCGGCGATGTGCCGATCACTTTCGCCGATGTCGTGAAATCGCAAGCGAAGCTTGGTTACGCTCCGCAGACAAAGATCGCCGATGGGATACCAAAATTCGTCGAGTGGTTCAGAACAACGATCTAGCTCCAGCCGAATATGCGCTTCATTAGCGGCAGCAGACGATGGCCTGTGACGGTCTCCCTAAAGAACCTTTCATGTTCTGCCTCGACGCGCGCCATGTCCAGCAGGTCATCGACGCACTCGCCCATACCCAACTCGCGTGCGTAGCCGGCTGCCTCTTCATATTCGAGGACATTGCCGCTCTCAAGCCGTCCGGCAAAATACATCGGCATGAACCAGCCTGCACCAAAGCACATCAGCCCAAGCACGCGGCCGATGGTCCAAAAGACCTTTTCCCGCATCAACCGCGGTTCCGATCCTAGTCTCGCGAGCCAGGCACCGACCCGCTGTCGATGGTCCCATTCCTCGGCCTCGATAGTCTTGATCGCAGCCTTCTCAGGTGACTCGCGCAACGATCGCCAATGTCCACGATATGCGTAAGCGGCCGCCACCTCGCCCGAATAGGCGTGTTGAAGAATGCGGATCAGTTTCTCGTGAGGATCGTTCATTTCTTAAGATCGATCTGCAACGCTTGCGTAGTTAAATGACTCCATGTATATTCGTAGTCAAGTAGCTACGCAATGAATATTCGGCGAGACGTTTTCCAGGCAATAGCTGACCCTACCAGAAGGGCCATACTCCTGCTCGTCGCTTCACAAGCAATGACCGCCGGGGCAATTGCTGCGAATTTTGACACAGCGCGGCCAACAGTTTCAAAGCACCTGCAGATTCTCACCGAGTGCGACCTGCTCGAGGCGAGGCAAAAGGGCCGTGAGATCCACTATCACCTAAATCCGAAAAAGATGAAAGAACTCGCTGACTTTCTCGAACCGTTTCGCGAAATGTGGGACAAGAGATTCAATAAACTGGAAACGATCATGAAGGAATATCGATCGGACGCGTAAGGATGGAACGAAAAACTACGATTCATGCCGACGAGGGCAAACAGGACCTGCTGATCACGCGGGAATTCGATTTGCCGCTCGGCCTGCTCTTTATGGCATACGCGGAACCCGAGCTGTTCGAACGGTGGATGTCGCACGAATATGGAACGACACAGGTCTTGAAATTCGAAGGCAGGAAGCATGGGAGCTGGCAGTTTCAAACCGTGGATGCCGACGGCAACCTGCTATTCGGCGCCGGCGGGACGATCCACGAGTTTGCTCCTGATCGCAAGATCACACGGACATTCGAGATGGACCACGCGGCATTCGACGTCCAGCTTGAGTTCATGGAATTCGAATCGACCTCCGACGAGACAAGCAAGCTGACTATCCATACAATCTTCAGATCGGCGGACCTCCGCGATCACTTGCTAAAATTGCCCTTCGAGTATGGCCTGAACATGGCCCACGACCGTCTGCAGGAAGTTGCAGGCAAATTGAGGTAACGCTCTATGACAAGAATGCAGAAAATTCTCTATTGGGTCGCAACCATCTGGCTGTCGTTGGGGATGGCGTCGAGTGCGGCCGTGCAGCTGATGCGAATTCCTGAGGGTGTCCAGAGCGTGACACATCTCGGCTATCCGGAATATCTCTTGACGATCCTGGGCGTGTGGAAAATTCTCGGCATTGTGGTCCTTCTCGTACCCGGGCTTCCGGTGCTGAAAGAGTGGGCCTATGCGGGCTTTTTCTTCGTTGCATCGGGCGCAATGACATCGCATCTAATAATGCGCGACCCATTTGGCGAGGTCTTCCCGTCGGTGCTGCTCCTCGTTCTTACGGTCGTCTCCTGGTATCTAAGGCCCGAACATCGACGGCTTACAGTCGTGAACGGCGATAAAGAATGAACCCGAAGGTCGATATTTATCTCACCGCAGGCTGTGGACGCTGTCCGCTCGGCAATACACCCGAGTGCAAGGTTCACGCATGGACCGAGGAGCTCGAAACCCTTCGCGGGATCATTCTCGATTGCGGGCTTACCGAAGAACTCAAATGGGGCGTGCCCTGCTATACAGATAACGGCAAGAATATTTTGATTGTCGGCGCATTCAAAGACTACGCGTCGCTGAGCTTTTTCAAGGGTGTTCTGCTCAAGGATGACGGCGGCCATCTCGTGTCGCCGGGCGAGAATTCCCAGTCCTCACGGCTTCTGAAGTTCACTTCGGTAGAGCAGATCGCGGCGATCGAAACTGCGATCCGTGACCTAATACGGCAGGCAGTTGAGGTGGAGCGTGCCGGGATCAAAGTGCCGTTCAAACCTATCGATCAACATGACGTTCCCGCTGAGCTGGTCGCGAAGTTCGCCGAAGATCCCGCATTCGAAGCCGCGTTCAACGCCCTGACACCAGGCCGTCGCCGCGGTTATCTAATACATTTCTCTCAGCCAAAACAGTCGCAAACCCGCATTGCCCGTATCGAGAAATGCTCGCCGCAGATCTTTAACGGAATCGGCTTTCACGACAAATACAAGTCGATGAATAAGTGAATCCGGCCCGCTAGTGCTGTATCTGCTGACTCTTCGGACTTTTGACGTGCTCTTCTGAACCGATCGCGCATTCGCCAAAGGCGTTGACATAGAAGTTCAGTATGCGGACCCATC
>CAZMQR010000190.1:0-5354 GCA_964568325.1 uncultured Chloracidobacterium sp.
AATGCCGAGCACGCCGCCGCGATGCAGCGAGATGTTGATGCCGCTAGCCAACACTTTTTCGCCATAACCGACCGCCAGGTCCTCCGTCGTCAACACGTTATTCCCTGCTCGCTCGACTTTCTTCAGATCAAAGTTGCCGCCGTGCTTCTCTGACTGGACCGCATCGAGACGTTCCATTCGCTCGAGCATATTCCGGCGTGATTTCGCCTGTTTGGTCTTTTGCCCCTCAAGGTTCTTCCGAATGAAAGCCTGCGTCTTGCTAATGAGAGCCTGTTGATTCTCATATTCGCGCTGCTGCTGTTCGCGTCTGAGAGCTCGTTCGACGAGGAATTTTGAATAGTTGCCCTTGTAGCTCACGGCCCGGCCATTCTCGATCTCGATGATGCGCGTCGCAGTCCGGTCCAGGAAGTATCGGTCATGGCTGATGATCACATACGCGCGCTCGTATGCTTGCAGGTGCTGCTCAAGCCATTCGACCGCGTTAACGTCAAGGTGATTCGTCGGCTCGTCAAGCAGCAGAACGTCGGCGTTGGATAACAGAAGCCTCGCCATGCCCAAGCGGTTCTTTTGCCCGCCTGAGAGCGTTCGCGTTTCCATTGACCATTGCTCGCGTGTGAACCCGACACCTATGAGAACCGCTTCGGCCCGAGCGGCATACGAAAAACCGTCAGCCTGCTCAAACGCCGTTTGCAGTTCGGCGTATTTGTCGAGAACCGCATCGGAATGGTCCGTTTCCATCACCTTCTCGGTCCGCCTCATCTCGGCCTCGATGTCATGGATCTGCTTAAACGCGGAAAGCGCGGCCGTGTGGACGGTCTCCGCGGCGTCAAAATCAACATGCTGTTGCAACAGTCCCAGCCGCAAGCCGTTGATGGTCGCGATCTCGCCGGTGTCGGGCGATTCGTCGCCGGTCAGCAGCCTGAAGATAGTCGTTTTGCCCGCACCGTTGCGCCCGACCAGCCCGACCTTTTCGTCCTGATTGATCTGAAACGACACTCCGCGCAGAACATCGGTGCCGCCGTAGGATTTTGTGATGTCTGACAAACGAAAGAGCATTGTTTAGCTTCTGCTGCGCGGCTCCGCCGCTCTATTTGCGGAAAAAGCTGTGCTTTTCCGGCACGTTACAAAAAGCTTTTGCGGCTCTGCCGCCGCCCTCTTTCGCTAAGCGATGGGCGGCGGCGAAGCCGCAAGTTTCGGGTCTAGATTAACGGAAAAGCACAGCTTTTCCCCAAACAAACGGGCATAGCCCGTTCTAGCGAGTGGCGTTTGCCGCCGCCTTGTTTGCCACGGGCTCCTTGTCATCAGCCTTTGTGTTTGCTGGCGAATTAGCGGTCGAATTTGCCGAGGCCGCATTCGACGGCGCGGTGTTGGAGTTCGGGGCTGCGGTATTGTTGTTCGCCGCGCCGGCCGGACGTGCTCCGCTGAGCTCATTCGGATTGCTAACGACCTTCTTGGCAAGATAATTCTCGATCTTCGCCTCGTTCATGGCGATCGTTTGATAGGACGCAGCCAGGAGCTGCTTTCTATTGTCGGTCAGCAATTGGGTGATCTGCGGCCGAACAGACGGATTCTCAAGCGTAAGGCTCTCGTCCTTCTCGATCCGCTCCTGCAGCTTGAAGATGTACGCCTTGCCTTGCAGCGGCACAGCATTCGTTATACGCCCAACGTCAAATTGCGGGTTCATAAAACCGCCGGCGATCTGGTCGCCAAAGTTCTGCTTGAGTTCCTGCTCGCTGATATAGCCCAAGTCGCCGCCCTGAAGCCGGCTGCCGTCCTCGCTGTATTCACGAGCTATCGCGGCGAAATCGCTCGCCGGCTGTGCAACCTTTGCCAAAACTTCCTTCACCTTCTGCTCCGCCTCCGCGGCATTTCGGGTCGTGTCGCCCTGCCCGCCGTCCGATGGGTCAATAACAATGGCAGCGAGCCGAACGCCGCGCTTCTTCACGAACATATCGGGATTGCTCTTAAAGAACTCCTCTATCTCGCGTTCACTGGGCGTCTCTATCCGGCCTGTGATCTTATCGATCAGCTTCTGGATCGCCAGGCCCTTTCTCACCGTATCGCGGAATGATCTCTCGTCGAGGCCGGCCTCCTTCATCTGCTTGTCAAATTCCTCAGCAGACATTCGGCTATCAACCTTTCGCTTATTGATCTCAGCAGTAATATCTTCCTCGGTAGGCACAAGCTTTTCGGCCTCGGCCTTCTGGTACATCACCTCTTGCTCGACAAGGTTTTGGAGGATCTGCAGCCGCGCCGCCGCGAGTTCGAGCGGCGACATCTTAGCTTCCTGTCCCCTGGATTCCTGCTTCACCGCGCGCTCGACCTCTTGCATGGTGATGACCTTGCCGTTCACCTTGGCGGCCGTTTCATTCGGGTCGACAGAACCACTCGTTGAGTTCCCGGGCGGTGCCTGACCACACGCAGCAAGCAAGGCCGTCGATAAAGCTAACGCTGCCGTCAGCGACGGCCGTTTGTTTCTCATGTTCAAAATAGCTCCTATGGCTTTCAACCTATTCATGTTTGACTAATATCAGAACGTTTTGTTATAAATATCGTTTTGAGTTTTTCCAAAAAACTCATCGGAAATAATATGGCACAACGCTGCGACATCTGCGGGAAAGGCCCGCAATTTGGTAATAACGTTTCACACGCGAACAATAAGACGCGTCGTCGGTTCAACCCTAACCTGCAGCCTGTTCGCGTCCAACTGTCCACCGGAAGCAACGCGAAAATGAAGGTCTGCACACGCTGCATCAAGTCCGGAAAAATTGTCAAAGCCGCGTAAACCTTAGAGTTATTACCGGCTGCTTTGGTTGCAAGACGCCCGTAAATATGGGCGTTTTCTTTTGCCTACAAAACCGCGACACAGTCTATCTCGACCCGTGCCCCACGCGGCAGGCCGGCTGCTTGCACCGTGGCCCGAGCAGGCTTATTCTCACTGAAATAGCGCGAATAGACCTCGTTCATCTCAGCGAAATCATTCATATCGGCAAGAAAGACACCGGTCTTCACGACCTTATCAAGGCCCGTGCCAGCCGCCGTCAACACCTCGCCCAGATTCTTCAAGACCTGTTCGGTCTGTTCAGCAACCGTCTCAGACACAAACTCTCCCGTCGAGGGATCGATCGGTATCTGCCCCGAACAAAACACCATCCCGCCAGCCTTAACGGCCTGTGAATACGGCCCGATCGCGCCGGGGGCCCTGTCAGTTGTAACAGTCTCGATCATAAAATGCCCTTTGCCTAATCTCCAAGCAAAAGGCGAATTCTAGCAAATCCGACGGCAAAAGAAAAGGAAGGAACCCGACCTGTAGGGAGGGTGCCCGTTGGCCTGAGCCGCAGACGAAGAAAGATTCAACGACAGTTGGTCCACGTGAGCCCAGCCCTAACTAACGGGCACCCTCCCTACAGGTCGGGTTTCCGCCTAAGCGTTGACTCGCTCAACGGCGATGACACCGGGAACGTGTTCGATTGCGCCGACGACCTTGTCGAGGTGCTTTTTGTCGAATACCTCGACGGTGACCTCGATAATGCCGATGTCGTTTTTCGATACTCCGGCGTGGACGTCGCGGATCCCTGTCTTGATGTCAGCGATCGCATTGGTGATGCCGGCGAGCATGCCTGTGCGGTTTTCGGTAGTTGCTAGAAGCTGGACTGACTGTATCTGCTCCTTATCGGACTTGGCCCAATTGACCTCGACGATCCGCTCTTTGTTGATCATTAGCTGCGAGACATTTTTACAGCGCTTGTTGTGGACGACGATGCCCTTGTCGAGCGAGATGTAGCCGATGATCGCTTCGCCGCGGAGCGGATTGCAGCATTTGGCACGGTTGATCAGCAGATTGTCGACACCTTTTACGACAATGGCGTCCTCCATGCCCATCAGCTTGCGAACAGCCTTCGTGGCAGTTTTTAGACGTGTTGGCTTACCCGCGTCCGGATCAAGTTCCTTGAACTTTTCAGCTCCGAGATGTTTGCCGATCACGTTGCGCGGCAGCGTCTTGCCATAACCGACGGAGGCGAAGAGATCGTCCGGGCGACTCAGACCGTATTCGTGCGCGATGCGTTTGAGCTCGACCTCATTCGTGAGAAGCTTCTTAGCCGTGACCCGAAACTTCTCTGCTTCCTTCTCGATCAGCTTCCGGCCGATCTCGATAGACTCGAGCCGCTGCTGCTGTGTGATGTAATGCCTGATCCGGCTTCGCGCCCGCGACGTAAACGCATGTTCCAGCCAGTCGCTCGATGGCTTCGCATTCTGCTTGGTCAGGATCTCGATCACGTCGCCGTTCTGGAGTTCGGTCTTCAGGGGCACAATACGGCCGTTTATCTTTGCGCCCGTGCATTTATCGCCGACCGCCGAATGGATCGCATAGGCAAAATCAATGGTCGTTGACCCTTTTGGCAACTGTATTACCTTACCCATCGGTGTAAAAGCGTAAACATCCTTTGGGTAAAGGTCGAGTTTGAGCGTTTCAATAAAGTCCGCAGAATCCCCGTGGGCCTCCGTCTCCTCGACTAGCGGCAAGAGCAGTTTCTCAACGGTGCGTCGCAGTTCGTCGAGGGTTGATTCATCTTCCAGCTTGCCCAGGCTGCTTTCCTTATAACGCCAATGAGCCGCGACGCCTTCTTCGGCGATCCGGTGCATTTCCTCTGTCCGGATCTGGACCTCAAAAGGCTGCCCCGTATCGCCTATCACCGATGTGTGAAGGGATCGGTAGAGGTTATCCCGCGGTATTGCGATCCAGTCCTTGAATCGCTCCGGCACTGGCGTCCAGATGTCGTGAATGACGCCCATGGCAAGGTAGCAATTCTTCGGGTCGTCGGGCGTGATGATGCGGGCAGCGATCATATCGTAAACCTGCTCGATATGGATCTTCTGCTTTATCAGCTTCTTCCAGAGAGAATATAGTCGCTTCACTCGGCCCTCAACGGTAATGAAGGGCACCTTATTCGCCGTCAACTTTTCCGAGATCGTCGTCTTTACCTTCTCAAGCGTCGCCTCTAATTCCGGGCGGCGGATCTCGACCTCACGTGCAAGTCGTTTGTAATCTTGTGGATAGAGATTTTGGAACGCCAGGTCCTCGAGTTCGCCGCGGACCTTACCCATTCCCAGCCGATGTGCAATGGGAGCGTAAATATCAAGTGTTTCCTGCGAGATGCGGCTGCGCTTTTCGGGCTTGAGATAGTGCATCGTCCGCATGTTATGAAGACGATCGGCCAGCTTTATGAGCACCACACGGACGTCCGTGACCATCGCCAGCACCATCTTGCGAACATTCTCAGCCTGTTGCTCTTCTTTTGAAAGGTCGCTGATGTTGGCTACAAGCACGTTGAACTGGCCGGCTATGGGAATCT
>CAZMQR010000191.1:0-5322 GCA_964568325.1 uncultured Chloracidobacterium sp.
TATGGGTGTCGGTTAGTAACTACCGATAACTATTCTGCCGAAACAGCCTTCGTGATAACGGTTGCGCTCCCGCCGGCAATCTCTATCTTTTCCTTCGCAGCCTTTGTAAAGCGATGAGCCGAGATCTTCAATTTCTTGGTCAATTCGCCGTTACCGAGGATCACCAGATCGTGCTTAGCTTTTTTGATCAGGCCACGCTCGTGCAATATCTCGGGCGTCACTTCGTCGCCGGCATTAAAGTTCTTATCGATCTTTTCCAATGCGATCTCGATCCACTGCTTCTTAAAGATATTGGTGAAGCCGCGCTTAGGCAGCCGCCGCTGGAGCGGCATCTGGCCGCCCTCAAACCCCGGACGGCTCGAATAGCCGGAACGCGATTTTTGGCCCTTGTGCCCTTTCCCAGACGTCTTGCCAAGGCCCGAACCGGGGCCGCGCCCCAGACGCTTTTTCTTGTGCGTCGAGCCGGGCGCCGGGTGCAGATTGTTCAACGATAAAGCCATCTTTCCCTCTTATTCAACGATCCGCAGCAAATGCGGCACTTTTGCGACGACGCCGCGGCTTGCCGGTGAATCCGGCCGCGTCACCGTCTGATTGAGCTTCGTGATGCCGAGGCTCTTTACGATATCTTTCTGCTTTTGGGCGTAGCCGATCATCGACCTGTAATACTGGATCTTGATCTGCGCGCCGCTGGTTTCTTTCTTTGCCATCTTTTTAAGTTACAGAGTTTCCAGAGTTACAGCAGTTGCATAGTTTCGTTCTGTAACTCTGCAACCGCTACAACTCTGTAACTTCAAACTAATTCTTCCACCTGCTTTCCGCGAAGCCTTGCAACTTCGAGTGGATCCTTCATTCGCATCAGGCCATTGAATGTCGCACGTATCACGTTATGAGCGTTGTTCGATCCGAGGATCTTTGTGCGAACATTGTGAACTCCGAGACTCTGGAGCACCGCACGCACGGCACCGCCGGCGATAACGCCCGTTCCCTCAGCCGCCGGCTTGAGTAACACGCGGCCGGCGCCATATTCTCCGATCAGTTCGTGCGGCAGGGTGCCTTCGATCAACGGAACGCGGATCAGGTTGTTCTTGGCTGCCTCGACCGCTTTCTTGATTGCGTTTGGCACTTCTTTGGCCTTGCCGGTTCCAAAACCGACATGGCCCGCCTCGTCACCTACAACTACGAGAGCGGCGAACGACATGTTCTTGCCGCCTTTGACGACCTTGGTCACACGGTTGATCGATATCAACTGGTCTTTCAGGATCAGGCCGTTCGGTGAAATTCTCTGCTTATTCATTACTATTCGTTACCTCGGCCTCAGCCTCCTTACCGGACGGCGTCGCTTCGTGCTTATTCAACCCAGCATCGCGCGTCGCATCTAGCAACGCCTTTACGCGGCCGTGATAAAGGTAGCCGCCCCGGTCGAAAACGACGCTGGAAACACCCGCCTTTTGCGCCCTTTCGGCAATTGCCTTGCCCACGGCCTTGGCCGCGTCGATATTACCGCCGCTTTTCAGGCCAAGTGATCTCTCGATCGTTGAGGCGGTCGCGAGCGTCTTGCCGCTGCCGTCGTCGATTACCTGAGCGTAAATGTGATTCAGGCTTCTGAACACCGCCAGCCGGGGACGGTCAGCGGTGCCGCGTACTTTCTTGCGAATGCGGCTATGAACGCCCCGGCGAATATCTGCTCTGCTCTTCTGTCCCATAACTTAAACCTATTTACCGGTCTTGCCCGGCTTGAGCCGATAGTATTTGTCGGCATATCGCACGCCTTTGCCCTTGTAAGCGTCAGGCTTGCGGAGGCGGTTCAATTCCGCCGCGACCTGGCCGAGCTTTTGCTTATCGATGCCGCTAAGCGTGATCGTCGTCTGATACTGGTTGATCGACGTTTTCGTATTCACACGCTCGGCTTTAGCGTCGATACCCTCGGGCAGGACGTATTCGATCGGATGCGAATATCCGAGAGCAAACACGATCTTTTTGCCCTGCACGTCTGCCTTGTAACCAACGCCGACGATATCGAGGTCCTTTGAAAAGCCCTCGGTCACACCGACAACGGCATTGTTCGCGAGAGCACGGGCGAGCCCGTGAAACGCCGCGTGCTCATTGCCCGCACGCTCGGCCACAAGGCTGCCGTCCTCCTGCTTAAAGGTCACGCCCGCCGGGATCGGCGTCGTCAGCGTACCCTTCGGGCCTTTGACTTCCATCGCCGAATCATTGATCGTCACGGTCACGCCGGACGGTATGCTGATCGGTTTTTTTCCTACTCGTGACATAACTCTAAACCTTTAATAGACCTCTGCGAGGATCTCACCGCCGACGTGTTCGGCACGTGCGCGCTTGCCGCTCATCAGCCCCTTTGACGTCGAAACGATATTCACGCCATATCCGCCGAGAACCTTTGGTATCTCACCAGAACCGACATAAACGCGGCGGCCCGGACGCGACACGCGCGACAGGTGAGTGATCGACGATTGGCCCCTGGCATCGTAGCGCAGCGAAACACGGATCATATACTTCGGCCCTTCGCCCTTAGTCGAAAAATTATTAATGTAGCCTTCCTCCTTGAGGATTCGGGCGACCTCCATTTTTAGCTTTGAGCCCGGGATATCCACACGCGTGTGCTTTGCCGCTATCGCGTTGCGTATCCGTGTGAGCATATCGGCTATTGGGTCTGTCATTCTAGTTTAACTCCGTAAGTTATTATGGTGGTTCGGCTTAAGGCCGCCTACCGTAATCAAAAATCTACCAACTCGACTTAACAACGCCCGGTATCTGCCCCTCGAGAGCCAGGTCCCGAAGCGCAATGCGCGAAACACCAAATTTGCGCAAGTATCCACGCGTGCGACCAGATTGCGAGCAACGATTGCGCACCCGTGACGGGCTGGCATCACGCGGCATCTTTTGCAGGCGAATCACCGCCGCATCGACCTCTTCGGGCGTCGACCGCGGATTATTGATGATCTTCTTGGCTTCGGCGCGCCTTTCGGCATAGAGCTTGACCTTCTCTTTGCGTCGATTGTTATTTACAACTTTGCTGATCTTTGCCATAAAATCTATTGCCTAAACGGCATTCCCAATGCCTTCAAGAGTGACCGGGCCTGATCATCCGACTGTGCGGTCGTCACGATCGAAATATTCATCCCACGCGTCTTGTCCACCTTATTAAAGTCGATCTCAGGAAAAATAAGCTGCTCGCGAACGCCGAGGGTATAATTCCCGCGCCCGTCAAACGCCTTTGCCGATACGCCGCGAAAATCGCGAACACGTGGCAAGGCGACCGAGATCAGGCGATCGAGGAACTCATACATCCTCGCACCGCGCAGAGTGACCATAGTGCCGATCGACATTCCCTGTCTTAGCTTGAAAGCCGCTATCGATTTCTTAGCTTTTGTGATCACCGGCTTCTGCCCGCTGATAGCCTTGAGCTCTTCAGTAGCGACGTCAAGTATCTTGGCGTTCGCCGAGGCTTCGCCGAGACCCATATTCAAAATGATCTTCTCGACGCGCGGGATCGCCATCGGATTCTTGATGTCGAATTCCTTTGCGAGCGCCGGAGCGATCTCGTTCTTGTATTTTTCTCTAAGTCTGGCCATTTTATTTATTGTTTGGGTCTCGGCCTTTTATGCCGTTTCCAAACTAAACGCTATTCTTTCTCTTCCTTAGCCGGCTTCTCTTCCACAGGCGTTTCCACCGTTGCGGCCTCACCCGTTTCTTCGTCGTCGGCCTTCTTGGCCTCTTTCTTAGCCCAAACCGTTTCGGCGATCACCTTGCCGCTTCTTGCGATACGGACCTTCTGGCCGTCACGCATTTCGTACCTAACCCGAGTTGGTAAGCCGGTTTCAGGATCGATAAGGGCAACATTCGAAACGCTGACCCAAGCCTCTTGCTCAAGAATGCCGCCTTCGCGGTTCATCTGCGGGACCGGTTTCCGGTGACGCTTGACCATCATCGCTCCCTCGACCTTGACCTTGCGGTTGCGTGCGTCAACGGCGATCACCTTCCCTCGATAGGGCTGGCGCTTGCCGGCGCTATCGTAGCGGTTAAATTCCTTGCCCGCGATAAAGATGACCTGGTCGCCGCGCTTGATCCTGCTGGTAATTGTTCCTGTCTTACTCATTTCAGTAAATAGGACATATGAGTCCTGTATGACGTATTCGTCCTATATAACCTCTGGAGCCAACGAAACGATCTTCATGAAGTTTTTCTCACGAAGCTCGCGTGCCACGGGGCCAAAAACACGTGTTCCGACCGGCGTGCCGTCATCCTTTATCAAGACCGCTGCGTTCTCGTCGAATCGAATGTACGAGCCGTCTTTGCGGCGGACTTCCTTCCTGGTTCGGACGATCACTGCGTTATAGACCTTGCCCTTCTTCGCGGTCCCGTCCGGCGACGCCTCTTTGACGGTCACCTTGATGGTGTCGCCAAGGCGAGCAATCTTGCTGGTCGAACCGCCGACGGGCATGATCATCTCGACCCGCTTTGCTCCTGAATTGTCTGCGACCGCCAAGGAGGTCTGCATCTGGATCATAACTCTGTCACCTCAACCCTAAACTTCCGCCCGCTGAATGATCTCGACCACTCGCCAACGCTTCCTAGCCGACAGCGGCCGCGTCTCGACGATCTTTACCTTGTCGCCGATCTTTGCCCCGAGGTCGTCGTGCGCCATGAATTTCTTGCGCTTCTTGACGTACTTGCGATAGACCGGATGCTTGACCACCCGATCGACACGGACCGTGACCGTCTTTGTCATCTTGTCCGAAGCGACGATGCCAACCTTCTCAGCCCGCTTGTGAGCCTTTTTCACCGGAGCCTCAGCGTCGACTGCCGGATTCTCTTTTTTGGCCCTCGGTGTCCTTTTCGGCTTCTCCTCGGCAGGGGCAGGTTCGGCCGCGACTTCCTCAGCCGACGCGGCCTCGACGGCGTTCTCCTCGACCGATGCCTCTAAAGCCTCTGTCTCGGTCGCTGGGATTTCTTCTTCAGTCCTCTTCTTTGACATTTCTTATCTCTTCCGCCTTAAGCTTCCGCGGTCTTAGCGTCAGTCTCTTTCTTGTTCAGCAGGGTGTACACCCTCGCGAGCGTCTTCTTTTCGCGGCGAATGTCCTTCAGCACATCGCCCACGCCGAGCGTGCGGCGAAACTTCAGCCGAAAGAGTGACTCTTTCAACGCATCCGCCTGATCCTTCAATTCCGTAACGCCCATTTCGCCGAGTTGGTCGAGCTGTTCTTTGCGTTTCATTTCTAGACTATGCCTCCTTCGAGGTCGGCACGAGTAACAAACTTCGTCTTGATCGGCAGCTTCTGCGCCGCAAGCTGCATGGCCTCG
>CAZMQR010000192.1:0-5255 GCA_964568325.1 uncultured Chloracidobacterium sp.
TGTGCTCGTTTCATCCCAAAGGGCCGGTGGATACTCGGGCGCGGCTGGACTGATGCGAAGGGCCTGCCAACGGTTGCAGAGATCGATGCGGCCGCGGGCGAACATCCGGTCCTCTTTTACTCAAAGGACTACTCCTTTGGTTTCATCAACTCGCAAGCCCTGCTCGACACGAATATCAAGGCTCCAAACGGCGTCATCAGCGGTGCCGAACTCGTAAAGCTGCGCGGCCATGTCCCTTCCAACCACGCGTCGAACTGGGCCGAGATCATCGAGACGGCCGGAAATTATGCGGCGTCGCTCGGCGTTACGAGTGTGCAGGACGTTCACTCGGATGACCTTTTCGAGATCCTCACCCGCATTGCGGATGCCGGAAAGCTCAATGTCCGTGTTTACGACTGCATCGGGCTTAGTGACCGAAAGAAAGCAATAAAGGCGGGCCTGCGAGCCGCCGACGGCACACCGATGGTGCGGCGCGGCTGCCTCAAGGGCATGGCCGACGGCGAGGCCGGTGAGATCGAAGAGCTTAGCGATGCTGTCGCCGAAGCCGACCGAGCCGGCCTACATGTAATGATCCACGCGATCGGGCCGCGCTCGAACGCAAATACTCTTGCCGCGTTTGAACGAGTGGTCGCCGCCAATGGCAAGCGCGATCGGCGCCTTCGCATTGAACACGCCGCACGGATGCGGCCGGCCGACATTGGCCGATTCGCGCGAGCCGAGATCATCGCTTCGATGCAGCCGTTCCTCTTTTACAGTGGGCCGAGGCTTGGTGATGAATATCGACAAATCTTGAACGCCGGGACGAGAGTTGCCTTCGGCTCAGACTCTTCGATGATCGATCTCGCGCCGCTGCCTGGCATCCACGCCGCAGTCAATAGCGGGCGGCGCTCGATATCGGTGAGCGACGCCGTGGCGGCCTACACGCTTGGCTCGGCCTATGCTGAATTTCAGGAACGCGAAAAAGGCACTATCGAGGTCGGGAAACTTGCTGACATCGTTATCCTCTCGGATGACATCTTTACGATCGATCGTTCGAAGATCCGAGATGTGACGGTGGTCACGACGGTAATGGGCGGCCGCATTGTTTACGACAGCCGCTAAGGTATAATGACAAAAGGGCTTTATTGAGTTGAAGCACGATCAAATTATGAAAAATATAATCGTATCTATCGCATTTATTTTGGTGTCAGCAGGCATCTCGTTTGCTCAGGACTCGCACGGCCATGCCAAGGCGGAAGTCAAAGGCAAAGATGAATCGGCAGTGAAGTCTAAGGAGAACGCACCGGTCGAACTTAAGGCGGGTGAGTCGATCACGCGCGGTGACGCGCTTGCCAAGGGCGTGATGAAGGCATCCGTCGAGAAGGTGCTTGCCGCTCCTGACAAATACGTGGACAACACGGTCGAGGTCGAGGGCGTCATCGTCCGCTCGTGCAAGAAAGAGGGCTGCTGGATGGAGATGGCCGATAAGACGGGCGGAAAATCGGTCCGTGTCACCTTTGGCGACCACAAGTTTTTCATCCCGCTCAATTCCGCGGGCATGAAGGTCAAGGCGCAAGGGCAGTTCAAGACGAAAGTGCTCGACAAGGAGCATGTTGAACACCTGATCAAGGATGATGGTGCGAAATTTGATAAGCGCAACGCTGACGGATCGGTGACCGAGGTGTCGTTCGATGCGACGGGCGTTGTTTTGACCAAGCAATAGCAGCCGATGAGCATCTTCGCTAAGATCGTCCTGGTCGTGGGCATATTGGGCGTCCTGCTCGGTGCAGCGGTCACGGTCGTGTCGATGCTGCTCGTGCCGCTAACCAACGGCCGCACAAGCTGGGAAGAAGCGATGCTCGGGGTCATCCCGGGCATCCTTGTCTTCCTCGCCTCGTTCGTGATAACCGTGGTCGGCATTGTGCTGATCGTGGTTGGTCGAAAAAAGGCTTGACTAAGATGCTTGGCTGAATGAAAGTTCCAAATGCTGATCGAGCGGTGGTGGATCGTGACAAACTAACGGCTTATTGTCTAAATCCAAAACACGAGGTCGGCGGGCATAAGGCCAGGGTATTTGCTTCCGCGTTGGGCTTGAAGGCCGAAAATGCCGATGTTTTGCGCAATGCGTTGCTTGTCGCCGTTAGAACTGTGGAGGCGGAACGGGTAGAGCATCCATATGGCGAGGTCTTTGTTGTCGAGTTTGTGCTGGAATATGCGAATCGATCCGCTATCGTTCGCAGTGTGTGGATAATAGGTCGGGAATCGGAATTTCCGAGACTTGTTACGTGTTTTGTAGTTTAATGGTTCGAGAGGCGTTATGAAGGACATAAAACTCTTTGATTCAGTCGCATTGCTCGACGATATGCCTGACGAGAACCTTCAGCGTGGGAATGTCGGCGCGATAGTTGAGATCTATAACGACGGCGAATCCTTTGAGGTCGAATTCGTGGACGTTAACGGGCACACCTATGGCCTTCTCGCCTTGACACCGAACCAGTTTGTGGTCCTCTCTCACGAAGCTCGTGAGAAGATCGCTGCCTGAAAATGCTCCCGTTCAAGATCCGAGACATCACGATCGATCCGCCGCTGATCCTGTCGCCGATGGCGGGCGTGACGGACTATACGTTTCGCCGGCTGATCAAGCGGCGCGGCGGAGTTGGGTTGGTCGTGTCGGAATTTATCTCCGTCGAGGGACTGACTCGCGGTAATCCGAAATCAAGGCGCCAGATGCGTTTTGATGAAGAGGAACGGCCGTTTGCGGTGCAGATATTCGGCGGGCGGCCCGAGCGGATGGCGATGGGGGCCGAGATGGCCGAAGAGGTCGGTGCCGACATACTCGATGTTAATTGCGGCTGCCCGGCGCCAAAGGTCGTCAAGAATGGCGGCGGTTCGGGCCTGCTGCGCGAGCCGCAGCTTCTCGAGACGATCCTAAAAGAGATCAAACGGTCGATCACGATCCCGTTGACGCTAAAGCTCCGCACCGGCTATACCGAGGCGTCGATCAATGTTGTTGACGTTGCAAAAATGGCCGAGCAATGCGGCGTCGAGCACATTCAGGTCCATGGCCGCACGCGCGAGCAGGGCTACAAGGGAATGGCCGATTGGGAGCATATAGCCGCCGTAAAAGATGCCGTCAGCATTCCCGTGTCGGGCAATGGAGACATCACGACCATCGAATACGGCATGCGGCGATGGCGAGAGACCGGCGTTGACGGCATATTGATCGGCCGTGGCGCGATGCAGAATCCGTGGATATTTCGGCAGTTTGAGGATGCGCTCTCGGGCCGCGAGCCGTATCAGCCCGACCTTGCGGAAAAGAAGGACGTGCTGCTCGAATTCTTCTCGATGTGCCGCGAAGAGATGCCTGAGATCGTAGCGCTCGGCAAGATGAAGCAGCTCGCGGGACAGTTTACCAAGGGTCTTGTTGGCGGAGCTCAGTTTCGCCAGACGTTGTATCACTCGCACTCGGCCGACGAGATACTCGACAATATCACCGTTTACTTTGAGACACTTGAGAGCCGCGAGACGTTTGGCGACGGTGTGGTGGAAGCCGATGCGGACCTTGAATTTACATCGTGCGCGCCGCCCGTAGTTCCGCAGGTCGAACGACGGTCAGTATCAGTCTAAATGAAGTATTTGCGTCTATTATTCGTACTCGCGCTCATCGCTTTCGCGGCGGCCGCCGCTTCGGCACAGGCCGATGCGGGGCCCATCCGCTCCTCGCCGGCCTACGCCGAGATCTTGCTAAAGAAGACCGAGTTGCTCGCCGACCTCGATGCCATGGCTGAGCAATATACGGAACAGAATCCGCGGATCATCGACCTGCGCTTTGAACTCGCCGCGCTCGACAAATCGCTGGAAAAGGTCTATGGCGTCAAGCCCTCCGAGACCGGCAAACTCACGCTCGCCCTTGGCAAACTTATCCTAAAAAAAGCCGAACTTGAAACGACCCTTAATCGTCTCACCCGCAGTTACAACAAGGACCACCCCGACGTAAAACGCGCCCGCCGCCGCGTCGAGATATTCGAGAATTCGATAAACGAGATCCTAAAGTGACCGGCCGATGAGCCGAATGCGACTCAGTCGCAGCGCATGAATGTGCCGCTGCCGCCGACGCCGGCGGGGACGACGCCCTTTGCTCCGCGTCCGACGACGAAATCCTGCATCTGGCAGAACGGGCGGCCCGGTATCTTGAGCAACGCAGTGCCGCGTTTATACGAGTTGTAGCTGACCTTGTAATAACGAAAGAGATCGTCGCTGGCGACGTAGCTGAGGCTTTTGCGCTGGACCCATGTCTTGTAATCAAGCCCGATGTGCAGCACCTGAACTCCCGGATACTCTTTCGCAAACTGAGCCTTCACTACGGATTCTACCGCCGCATCGTGATATGGCGGCTGCTTATATGACCGATTCGGGGCGTCGCGCATGACGATAGTCTTAAGCTGGTCGGCCCGGGCCTCGGCTGCCGAGGTCGCGTCGGACGGCACATCGACCTTGTAAACAGCGTATTTTGGCCGCAGCCACGCGAGCTTTTCCTTTCGCCACTTGTCGCGCTCCCAGATCAACTGCTGAGTTTCCCACCGGACCGGATTGTCCGGCTCGTTGAATCCAAAGTTCAGATTCTCATCCGTGTAGCCGAGATTTACAAGGGTTTTGACGACGTTGACACGTGCCGTTTTTTCTACAGCGACGCGATTCGCCGCGATCTCACACCAGACGCCGAAACGATAATCGACTGACCCCTCGCGAATGTAGCCCGGCCCGCGATAGTCGCTAAGCCCGCGATAACGCCCACGGCACAGTCCGTCAAGCTCAGCGAGGTCGGCCATCGACTTTGTCCAGATCGCTGAATCAGGAACGGCGCCGCCGCCTTGATATTGCGAGTCATAGCCGGGCGCGAATATCTCGACCGCCTTTATGAATCGCGGCCTGGCCTCGTCCATGAAAGCCCGCTGCATGTGATCCGGGGCGACCGTCTCGAGCGGATTGCGCGCGGCCGCACCAAGGCGAAGCTTCGGCGAATTGATCGGCAGCGTCACGACCTGATCGTCCATATTGCCAAAGCGGACTCGCACCTTGCTGCCGTCCACGCGTTCTATGGTCGCCTTGACCCATTCCTGGCCAAAACAGAAGCACTGATATCGCACCTCGTCACCAACTGATTGTGCCGCTACGCTTGCGGCCCCAATAATGACGCCAACGGCCAGTTTCCAGATCCTGATCATCAAAACGTCCCCCATGAATGCTTTCTGATTTTGTAGAATTCTAACACACCT
>CAZMQR010000193.1:0-5225 GCA_964568325.1 uncultured Chloracidobacterium sp.
TGAATAAAATCGCCGTAAGTTTCGTTCTCAAATTTTAAGAACTATGTCTGTGGCTTCAGGTGCCGCTAATGGCCGTTTGGGCATCGATATAACGTCAGAAACGCTGATTGCGGCGGTGCTTGGCGAAAACGACTCGGTGATAGAGACGCATTCCGCCGCTATCACAGATTCCGCCGGCGTCGTCGCGCAGATCGCCGAACTTGCAGCCGGCATGGCGACGCGGCACGGGGCATTTGCGGGTGTTGGTATCGCCTTGCCCGGCCTCGTCGATCGTGCGAGCGGGCGAGTGGCATATTCGGCAAATATTCCCGAGCACACGGATATCGACCTCGGCCGCGAGGTGAGTTCGGCCCTTGGTGTCGATGTTCTTGTAGAGAACGACGCCAACGCCGCAGCGTATGGCGAATACAGGTTAGGTGCCGGGCGCGGGAGCCGCAACCTCTTCTATGCCACGCTCGGCGAAGGCGTGGGCGGCGCATTCATCTTCAACGGCGAGATCTGGCGAGGAGCTTCGGGCTACGCGGGCGAATTTGGTTACGTGACGATCAATTCCGAAGGGATGCGCCTTGAGGAGGTCGCATCGGCCGCGAGCATTCTCAGGCGGACACGGAGCCGATTTCATCAGGACAGCACATCATCGCTGAATAAGCTCGGCGAAGAGGGCATCAGGCTGAATGACATCATCGCTGCCGCCGCGAAGGAGGACGATTTTGCACAGATGATGCTGGGCCGGACCGGTGTATATGTCGGTTCGGCGATAGCGAGTGTTATCAATCTGCTCAATATCGAAAAGATAGTCATCGGCGGCGCGATAATGGAGGCCAAGCATATCGTGCTGAACGCGATCATCGAGCGAGCGCAGGAATTCTCGTTTACGCCGGCCTTTAACTCGACAAGTATAGTTGAAGGCGAACTAGGCCCATCGGCCGCGGCCATCGGGGCCGCCTATCTTAGCCGGATTTAGCTGGATTAATCCGGCTTATAACTGTGGCTAATCTGTGCGGCCTTGCATCGGCGGGCAGGGTTTCCTAATTTTGGATTGGAGCGATTTGCGGATCTTGGGACTTTTAGTAGAATCGAACTGTTTTACGGCTACGAATTCTTAACAATTGGCGTGGGCCGTCAACCAAGGTCCTAAATAACGCGGGATGCGGAGGAGCCCGGTGGTAAGAGTTTGTCCGTGCGCATCCTGAACCGGTATGGCACAGTTTTTCAGAAAGAGCGCGAATAACATTGCCCGGATCAGTATCGTTGCTGCGGTCGTGGCGGCCGGCACGGCCTTTTTTGCCTACACGCAGATCGCACGTTCGTCCTACCTGACCGGTGCCTACGTCGAGAAGCAGCAGCCGGTCCAGTTTAGCCACAAGCATCACGTGGGCGATGACGGCATTGATTGCCGTTATTGCCACCAGACGGTGGAGACAACTGCATCGGCGGGAATGCCTTCGACGCAGACCTGTATGAATTGCCATAGCCAGTTGTGGGCGGACAGCCCGTATCTGGAACCGGTCAAGGCAAGCTTCCGCGACAATAAGCCGATCGAGTGGGAGCGCGTTCACGACCTGCCGGAATATACGTATTTCAATCACAGCATCCACGTCGCGAAGGGCGTTGGCTGCTCGACCTGTCACGGGCAGATCGACAATATGCCGGCGGTATTCCAGGAGAATACGCTGCTGATGGAGTGGTGCCTGGCCTGTCACCGCGAGCCTGAAAAGTTCATTCGGCCAAAGGGCGAGATCTACAACATGCAATGGCAGGACGGCGATGCCGACGAGAGCGAACGAAAGCAGCTCAAGGCAGACTATAAGATCAGGAGCAGGGAAATGATGACAAGTTGCTCGACCTGCCACCGGTAGAAAAATGCAGAATGCACAGTTCACAATGCACAATGAAGAACTGGTTCGTGTTCGATATGGAATTTTGATTTTGCATTGTGCATTGTGCGTTATGCACTGATTATTTTATGCCCAGCCCGGAAAGCAAACAGAATTTTGCCTTGCTGCGTGACAAGATATTGTCACAGAACGGCAAGGAATACTGGCGCAGCGTCGAGGAATTTGTCGACGCGCCGGAGTTTGAGGAATTCGTCGCACGCGAATATCCCCACGAGGTCGAGGAGTGGGACAACTCGCTAAGTCGCCGTAACTTTGTAAAGGTGATGGGCGCGTCGCTTGCCTTTACCGGCCTCACGGGCTGTGTCATCCAGCCGGCTGAGAAGATCGTTCCTTATGTCCAGTCGCCGGATGGCATGCTGCCGGGCGTGCCCAACTATTTTGCGACCGCAATGTCGCTCGGCGGCGTCGCCACCGGCCTGCTCGCAAAATCCTTTGAGGGTCGCCCGATCAAGGTCGAGGGCAACCCCGACCATCCCGGCAGCCGGGGCGCGACGGATATCTATGCTCAGGCGTCGGTATTGGGAATGTATGATCCCGACCGGTCGCAGGAGATCAGCTTTCGTGGTAGTTCAAAGACGTGGGAAGCCTTCATGGGCGAGCTTCGTTCGGCGATCGAACCGAATCGCGGCGATGGTGGTGCGGGCATCAGGTTCCTGACCGAGACGGTAACGTCGCCGACACTGATCGACCAATTCACAAAGCTTAAGGCGGAGTTGCCCAATGCCAAGTGGGTCCAATACGAGCCGGTAAATCGGGACAACGCCATGGCCGGAGCACGGATGGCGTTTGGCTCGGCGGTGCAGACGATCTACAAATTTGACAAGGCGGAGCGGATCTTGTCGCTCGATCACGATCTTTTTTCGGGCTTTAATGTCGGTTACATCAAGGATTACGCGAAGGCCAAGCACTTCTCAGAAGAGCACAAGGACATCAACCGGCTCTACTGCGTCGAAACGACGATAACCCTGACCGGAGCAAAGGCCGACCATCGCCTGGCGGTCAAGCCGAGTCAATTGAGCGAGGTTGCCAAGGCGATCGCAAAGGCCGCGGGCGTTGCCGGTGCAAATTCGACTTACACGGAGAATGCCCAGTGGGTTGCGGGTGTTGCCAAGGACCTCGTCGAGCACAAGGGCAAGTCCCTCGTTGTTGCCGGTGATAATGCGCCGCCCCTCGTCCACGCACTGGCACACGCCATGAATGCCACGCTTGGAAACGTCGGCGAAACAGTGGTTTACGCCGATCCATTCGCGCCGGGCACTGAAAAGACACAGATCGAACAGCTTCGCGAGCTTGTTGCCGACATCGATGGCGGCAAGGTCAAGATGCTCGTAGTGCTTGGGGGAAATCCGGTTTACAATACGCCGTCCGACCTCCGTCTTGACCGCGCAAGGCTCGATAAGGTCCCGATGCGCATTCATCTCGGGCCTTATTTCGATGAGACGGCTGAGCAGTGCCACTGGCACGTCGCCGAGAAGCACTATTTTGAGGGCTGGAGCGATGCCCGTGCATACGACGGGACGGCCTCGATCGTGCAGCCGCTGATCGCCCCGCTCTACGACAGTAAGAGTATCCATGAGGTCGTGCAGTTGTTCTTTAAGGAGAATTACGACAAGAAGGACCTCGATATCGTAAAGGCCTACTGGCAGGCGGCAAATATCACGCCCGCCGCGGCCTCAAAGGCCGAGCCCAAAGCCGCTCCTCCCGCAAGCAACACCGAAACCAAAACCGAACCTGCAAAGGAAACGCCAAAGGCGTCGCCGGCTGCTGCGCCAGCCGCACCCGCAGCCGGAGCGGCCCCGCGAGGCTTTGAGGATAACTGGCGAAAGGCCCTGCATGACGGATTCATCCCTAATACGGCTGCGGCGGCAAAGGCGGTCACCGTTAACGCGGCATTTCTCAGCCAGCCGGAGGCCAAACCGGCGTCGAGCGGGCCGATCGAGATCTCGATACTGCCCGATCCGAGCGTTTATGACGGCCGATTTGCCAATAGCGGCTGGCTGCAGGAGCTTCCGAATCCGCTAAATAAGATCACGTGGGCGAATGTCGCCTTGGTTAGCCCTCGGACAGCCAAAAAACTCGGTGTCAACCCGGGAAATGACCCCCGCGAAATGGTCGGCGGCGAGCAGGGGACAAGTTTTATCAACACCTACGGCGGGAACCAGTTCTCCGATCTTGTGACGCTCAAATATCAGGGCGGCGAGATCAAAGCCGGCGTGCCTATGTGGATCTCGCCGGGCCAGCCTGATGATGTCGTGACGATATTTATGGGCTATGGCCGCACGCGGGCCGGACGTGTCGGGACGGGCCTTGGCTACAACGCATTTGACGTAAGGCGTTCGGACGCGATGGATCACGGGTTTGGCGAGGTTGCCAAGCGCGGCGAGACGACATCGATCGCATCGACGCAGATCCATTTCAATATGGAAGGCCGTGATCTGCTCCGCGTCTGGGACCTGGAAGAGTTCGAGAAGAACCCGGCCATGGGCCACCAGCACAATGAGTATCCGATGTCGATGTATCCGACGGAGCAGCATCAGGAAACTTACGCCAAGAACCACAAGTGGGGAATGTCGATCGACCTCAACTCGTGCGTCGGCTGTAATGCGTGCGTGCTGGCCTGTCAGAGCGAAAACAACATTCCGGTCGTCGGCAAAGAACAGGTTGACCGTAGCCGCGAAATGCACTGGATGCGTATCGATGCCTACTACGGTGGCGATATGGAGCATGCCGAGGGGCCAAACTTCCAGCCCGTGCTATGCCAGCAGTGTGAACAGGCCCCGTGCGAGGTCGTCTGCCCTGTCCACGCGACGGTTCACAGTGCCGAGGGGCTCAACGACATGGTGTATAACCGCTGTGTCGGAACGCGCTATTGCTCGAACAACTGTCCGTATAAGGTCCGGAGGTTCAACTTCCTTCTCTATCAGGATTGGGACACGCCGCAGTATAAGCTGATGCGCAATCCTGAGGTGACGATCCGCAGCCGCGGTGTGATGGAGAAGTGCAACTATTGCACGCAGCGTATCGCTGCCGCCCGCATCGAAGCCGAGAAGGACGGCCGCGCGGTCCGCGACGGCGAGGTGGTTACGGCCTGTCAGTCAGTATGCCCGACGGACGCCATCACCTTTGGCGATATGCACGACAAGGACAGCAAGGTCGCCAAGACGAAAGCGGACCATCGAAATTACACTCTTCTGAACGAACTGAATACCCAGCCGCGGACGACATACCTTGCGGGGCTTAAGAATCAGAATAAGGAAATGCCGGACTATAAAGCTCCGAAAAAGGACGCCCATGCGGCACCGGCAGCCAAACCGACGGGAGGAGACG
>CAZMQR010000194.1:0-5224 GCA_964568325.1 uncultured Chloracidobacterium sp.
CAAGGACGGCTATTGAGCCTCCTCTAACGAGTTTCTTCATTATAAATTCTCCTGTCATAATTAATCGGAGCCCAAACGCAAAAATAGTGTCCGAGATTTGATTCTTCAGCCACTATTTGCCGGTTAAGGCGTCGCTTGGACTGTTTTCGGACGGCCATTCGCCGCCGAGTTTCAACCCATAGACGTTGAAACTGTTTGCAATACTAGCACTTGTGGCTCCACCTGTCCACCCTCTCGGCGGCCGCAACTCCTTATGTTATATGCAATTGCTGTGTTTTCAGGGGTTTACGAGTGGTATTTTTTTTTGGATTTGATAGACTTTTGGGGCGAGTTTCTTCTTGATCCTCGTCAAAAGCAGCCCATTTCTTGAGAGGAAAAACCTATGCGCGAGAGACGCGGCGGCGAACGCTTTGCCATCTCATTTCCGATCCGCGTTCGTTGGAAAGGCGACGACGGCAAGGAGGTCGTCCAGGAAGGCCTGACCGAAAATGTCGGCCCACACGGCACGCTGATCTATCTGCCGCGAAACCTGCCAAGCGTAGGCGGTAAGGTTCGGATCACGGTGACCGAGAACCCGGACGATGAGGTAACGGCCGCAGCGGAAGTGATCCGTCTGGAGCGCAACGCTGCACACCCTCAGGCAGCCCTCATGCTCACCGACAACCTGCGCGAGTGGAAAAAGAAGGTCTGGCAGCTCGCCGCAACGACGATCGCCGAACAGGAACCGGAAGAGTTTGACGATTGGTAAACCGAAATGAAAGTTCTCGTTCTCGGCGCCGGGCGTATGGGCCATGGCGCCGTTTTTGATCTCATACACAACTCGCCGGATGTCGAGACGGTCAGCGTCGCGGACAACGACCTCAAAAAGGCCGAGCGCGTAGCCGAATCGGTCGGGACCGCACGTGTGGATCCGCATCACATCGACGTCTCGAATTATTCCGATGTCGTCTCGATCATGCGCGGGCATGATTCCGTGATCTCGTGCGTCAACTATTGGCATAATGTCGCGCTCTCAAAAGCCGCGATCGAGGCGCGTGCCAATTTCTGCGACCTTGGCGGCAATAATTATGTCGTTGACGAGCAACTTGCGCTTGATGACGCCGCGAAAGCGGCCGGGATCAACATCATTCCCGACTGCGGTCTTGCACCCGGTATGGTTTCGATACTCGCGATGCACGGAGCGGCTCGCTTTGATTCAGTCGATGCGATACACATACGAGTCGGCGGCCTCCCGCAAGACCCGCAGCCGCCGCTCGACTATCAGCTCGTGTTCTCGGTCGAAGGCCTGATCAACGAATACATCGAGGCGGCCCGAGTGATCCGCGACGGCAAGATTACTGAGATCGAATCAATGACCGAAGTCGAACAACTCTCATTCGACGGATTTCCCGCATTGGAGGCTTTCCAGACAAGCGGCGGAACATCGACGCTCCCCGACACGTTCCTCGGCAAGGTGAGAGAACTCGACTACAAGACGATCCGATATGCAGGTCATTGTGACAAGTTCAAGACGATGATCGACCTGGGTCTTTGTTCGAGCGAAGCTGCCCTGATCGATGGTCGCGACCTGATACCGCGAAAAGTGTTCGGGAAGCTCCTGCAGGAGAATCTCCCGGCCGACGGGCCTGATTACGTGCTCGTCAGGCTTGACTTTATCGGAACAGGGAACGGTGCGGGACGCAAACTCCGCTACGACATCGTGGACCGGTTTGACACTGCGACAGGCATGTCCGCAATGATGCGCACGACCGCCTTTCCGGCATCTATCATTGCTCAGATGATGGCTCGCGGCGATGTCAGGCGGCGCGGAGCTACGCCACAAGAGATCGCTATCGATCCGGAGGCGTTTGTCACCGAACTCAACCGGCGCGAAATCACCGTTAAGGAGATTGACTGCGTCGGTGGGCTAAGCTAGAATTCGTTCGTTCTAAGGAAAACTGTTTCGGATAGTTGCTGACATCTTTCGTGAAGCTACTAAGGGGAAGGTATGCGTCACCGTGTTGCTGGTTCTGCCATCCCGCCGTACTTTTACATCAATACCAAAATCACAACAGGAGATCTGTCATGTCAAATTGCTGGAGTATTCTATGTGGTCGCCATTCTTTGGCCTCACGTTTCTTTCACACTGTTCTATTTCTGACGATCCTCGCTCTGTCGACCGCGGCCGGCCTTGGCGGCACGAAGGGTAAGAACGGAGATCATCTTTGGACACAGGTTGACGAATCGACCGCAACTATTCGCGGGCCGCGGTCGATCGCGCCTGAGAATTATCTTGTCTATCGAGTCAACGGAACCGAGCTAAGGCGGATCCTAGCTTCAGCGCCGCTTGAATTCACGGCCGCAGCTCGCGCCAGGCAGATCATTTTCGAGGTGCCTACGCCCGATGGCAGGCTTGAACGATTCTGGCTTGAGGAATCACCGGTGCTCGCCCCGAGCGTCGCGGCCCAATTCCCGACATGGAAGACTTTTAGCGGCCAGGGCATAGACGACCCGACGGCGACGGCGCGCTTCGATATTAATATCAGTGGATTCCACGGCTATGTATCAGGCATCAACGGCACATATCTGATCGACCCTTATTCCAGCAATGACCGTAACCACTACATCGCATATTACAAAGGCAGCGTGACGGCCACCGACCCGTTCTCGTGCGGTGTGGACGGCAGCAGTATCGATGCACCGTATCCGGTCTCCGGGCGTGCTCCTGAATACAGCAACGGCGAAAATCTCAGAACCCTGCGGATCGCCTTTTCGGCGACAAAGGAATACACCACCTTTCACGGGAACAGCACGACCACAGCCTTCGCCGCGATCACGACCACGGTAAACCGCATGATCCTGATCTATCGACGCGAGCTTGCGGTGACGTTTACGATCGTCTCAAACTTGACCACAGTATTCAGCGTCGGCAATGACGGCGGGTTTCCCGATGCATCGAACCCGAACGTCGCGGATCTATCGGTCACACGCAACCAAATCGTGCTCGACGGCGCTTACGGTGACGCTAATTACGATATCGGCCACGCGTTGTCGCGAACCGGCAATCCTAACGGCCTAGCCCTCAGCCCGAGCCTCTGCTCAACAGGAAGCAAGGCCCAAGGGTTCACAGGCGCGCCAGTTCCGCAGGGCGATGGATATGACGTTGACTATGTTGCCCACGAGATCGGACATCAGTTCGGCATGAGCCATACGTTCAACAACAACGTCGACGGTAGCTGCACGACGCGGTCAGCGAACTCTGCCTATGAGCCCGCGAGCGGAGTGACGATCATGGGCTATGGCGGCATCTGCGCGCCGCGAAATTTGTCTGCGAACTCGATCGACGTGTTCCATGCCCGCAGCCTCGAGCAAAGCCTGGCCGAGATGGGAACGAATCCGCCCAGCCCGGGCGGCACTTGTGGGACAGCCGCGGCGACCGCCAATGTGCCGCCTGTCCCAAATGCCGGGGCAAATTTCACTATCCCCAGGCTCACGCCGTTCACGCTGACCGGCAGTGCAACCGATGCAACCAATAACGGCCTGACGTATTCATGGGAAGAGTATGATCTCGGTAATCCGACAGGCTCGACCGGGGACCCTGACACGGATGCTAACGGAGCGCGCCCGATCTTTCGGTCCTATAATCCCTCGACATCGCCTTCGCGGACGTTTCCGAGCCTGACCTATATTCTCAATAACGCAAACAATCCGCCCGCGACATACACCACGATGCTTCCGAACGCGCCGACCTCGGGATCGACCAACGGCTACAATTGTGCTGCGGGCGAAAACTGCATCACCGGCGAATCTCTGCCGTCGATAGCGCGAACGATGAATTTCCGCCTGACCGTGCGCGACAATTTCGCAGCAGGCGGCGGTGTAGCAGACGCAACCATGCAGGTGACAGTCGCGGCGACGGGGCCATTTGCGGTCACGTCACCGAATACGAATGTCACTTATGCAGGGAACTCCACACAGACGGTGACGTGGGACGTTGGCGGCTCCTCAGGCGCACCCGTCAACGCTGCAAACGTCAAGATCTCATTCTCGTCTGACGGCGGCAGCACATTTCCAAACGTGCTATTGGCAAATACGGCTAATGACGGCAGCGAGACCGTCACCATTCCAAATGTTGCGACGACCACGGCAAGGATAAAAGTAGAAGCTGTCGGTAATATCTTCTTCGATATCTCCGATGTCAACTTCACGACGACGGCGTCAGCAGCACCGGTCAGGTCCAGGGCAGACTTTGACGGCGACGGCCGAACCGACCTCTCAGTATTCCGACCGGCGGAGGGCAACTGGTATTTGAACCGCTCGACTGCCGGCTTGTCCACGCAGCACTTTGGTTCAACCGGTGACGTACCGGTTCCCGGTGATTTTGATAACGACGGCAAGACGGACCTCGCCGTTTTTCGACCGGCAAATGACCCGCTCGAAGTGGACTTCTATGTCCTTCAGAGTGCGACCAGCACATTCACCTCTGCGTCGTGGGGCCTGCCTGCCGATATCCCGCAAACCGGCGATTACGACGGCGATGGACGGACAGATTATGCAGTTTATCGCCCGTCAAACAACTTCTGGTACGTGCTAAAGAGTACCGGCGGGTTCCTGGCCGACCAATTCGGCACGGCAGGCGATATCCCGATCGCGATGGATTATGAAGGCGATGCTAAGACAAACTACGCGGTCTTCAGGCCAAACGAAGGCGTCTGGTATATCGCAAAGCCGACGGGCGTTCCTGCGCAGAACTTCGATGCGATACCGTTCGGAACGGCGGGCGACCTACCCGTGGCCGCAGATTATGACAACGATAATAAGGACGATGTTGCTGTATTTCGTCCCGGCACCGGCATCTGGTATGTGCTCAGGAGTACTAACGGCGGCGTAACGTCAACACCGTTTGGACAAACTGGCGATATCCCTGTTCCCGGTGACTACGATGGAGACGGAGCCGACGATGTCGCGGTATTTCGCGATGGATCGTGGCACCTAAACCGTTCGACGGCTGGTCTCGTACAGTCACAGTTCGGCGTCGCGACGGACATACCGATTCCGGCGAAATACCTTCCATAAAGGAGGCATGGCTTCAACCCTGCGGGTCAAGCAAATAGCCGGTTGTCTTTCGACGACCGGCTATTTGCTGTTCGTTGTTCTTTTATCCCAGAGCTAACCGATAAACATCTCGTCCTCTTCATAAACGCGGTCGAACTGCTTCGGGGCAGGAGAGAAGAGGACCTCGAGC
>CAZMQR010000195.1:0-5218 GCA_964568325.1 uncultured Chloracidobacterium sp.
TATCTTGCTGCCGGACTGACCGAGGATATTATCACCGATCTTGGCCGAGCACGAGAATTACGTGTCATTGACCGAAACTCATCATTCAAGTACAAGGATAAGCGCGTTGATCCGGCCGAGGCCGCCCGTCAACTCGGCGTTGCGTCAGTCCTTGTCGGCAACATTGAACGGCATGAGGATACGCTAGAGATAACAATCGAACTGATCGATTCGGTCTCAGCCGCAACCTTTTTGCGACGGGAGCTCAGCTTTAGCCACGACGATCTCATTGGCCTCTCGCAGGAGGTGGTTGAAGCGGTCGAAGCCGACTTGGCGGCCCGTCCCGAAAAGGCCAAGCGCCGTCCGACAACGAGCCCTGAGGCATATGACCTATACCTGAAGGGACGTTACATTTGGAACAAACGCACAAACACGGATCTGCAGGGTTCGCTCGAACTCTTCCGAGCGGCGATCGACCGGGACCCTGTGTTTGCCCGCGCGCATGTCGGCCTTTCGGAGGCCTATTCCCTCGTTAGTCTGAGTCACTTGGGCATCAGCGACGATGAGCGGATCGCACTTGCAAAGGGAGCGATCCAGAAAGCACTCGAGATCGACGACTCGATCGGCGAGGCCTATGCCGCAGCCGGTATCAATAAAGTATTTATTGACTGGGACTTTGCCGGCGCTGAGGCTGCCTATCGCCGGGCGTTGGAGCTTAGCCCGAACGACGCGACCGCCCACCATTGGTATGCGGAACTCCTTTCGATGCAGGGGCGCTTCGATGAGTGCTTTGCTCATTATGAGACGGCATTGCTCCTCGACCCGCTATCGCTGCCGATCAGAACGGATATGGCATTCGCCCACTACTATGCACACGACAATGATGCAGCTATCGCAGAGTTGAACAAGGCCAAGGAGCTCGACCCGGCTTATATCCGCACTTACGTATTCATGGGGTTCGTATATCGCGAAAAGGGCATGCTCAAAGAATCCATCGATATGATGGAGCATCAATTTCAGGCTCAGTTCGGAAACAACCCCAAGGCTCGGGAGAATTATGAATGGGCTGTGCGATACACGAACGATCTACGCAACTCAGCAACAAGATCGGGAGCAAAAGGCTACTGGGAAGCCGAGATCAGGTCGGGGCCATCTGACTCGATTTACAAGGCAGTTGCTTACTGCAAAATCGGCGATATTGACAAGGCCTTCGAATTTCTGGGGAAAGCCGTGGAGAAAGAACGAACCAACGTGGTCTGGCTCAAGGTCATGCCTGAGTTTGACTCGATCAGGTCAGATCCGCGATACGACCAGCTACTCCGACGCGTCGGCCTCGCGTGACGGGCGATCATCTCAGTCTATTTGCTTGGTCGCCGCCGCATTATCCTGCATCCAGTGGGCGTCCTGTTCGCCAAGATCGGAGATCATTTTCATCAGGTGATCAGCGATCTCTTTGTGGGTGCGAAGCCGGTCGGGCCGCTCGTAAAATGCATCGAGGTCGATCTGTGAGCCAAACCAAATGCGGACCTTCTCGCCGCCCGTCCAGTTGCCGAGGACCTGCTTCGGCAAGTCGTTGCCGAGGCCTGCGATAAAGACCGGCACGACCTGTGGATGCGACGCATATATTATCTTGCCGATCCCCGGTTGGGCAGGCAGCATGTCGTATGGGCCGCCCTCGAGATTGCGCCGGCCTTCAGGGTGGAAACCGATCACGTGGCCGCGGCCCGTAGTGCAAAGCTCGATGAGCCGCTTCAGCGAATACTTGTCAAATTCGCGCTTTCCGGCGTCCCTTGCCTCGCGAAAGAAAGGCGGATACATCGAGAACCAGCCCATCACCAGGTTGACGAACCAACCCACGGGATTATCGTAGAAAAACTTTCCCCGCACCGGAAAATACAGCACCATCGGCCGTTTTGTCCGGCGAAACAGGACGCTCGACACCGTGTACATATCAAAGAATGAACGGTGGTTCGCGACTAGTATCAAGGGGCGTTCAACGTCCGTCTTCTCGACATTCTCGATGCCGAACACGTTCATCAGATTGTAGGTAGCGAGATAGATCCAGAGGCTGCCGACGTGCCGCTGAAAGAACGTCATAAGATGCTTCATCACACCGACATTCATCCGATGCGTCAGCCAAAATCCGAACCGCTCATTGTGCGCGAGCACGCCGATCTCCGCCCGCGTCGGAAGTGTCGGGTCAAGCAGTTCGAGTTTTGCATTTTCAGCGTCGTGCATCGTCGCCACGTCAGTTTAGCATCGCGTCGAGCCGAATATAGACATCCGGCGGCGCTTTAGCTATCATTATCGACAGTCTTTTGCCTTCATTTGCCAAAATGATCTGACTTAGAGCCGTCGTCGACGACCGCTCTTTCGATCCTCTTGGATCTGGGGACAAGCATCAATATCTTTTAGGAGTTCACGTCAATGAATAGTCAGTATTTCCGCAGGGCCGTCTGCCTCGCAGTCCTCGTAGTTTGTTCGTCCGCCGCCTCGCTTGCAAACGTCCGATCCGATGACCGCGTCTGGGATCATGTAGATCGTTCGGAATTGCGTCAGCCGGCCATGGAATCGAATTCGATGCCCACGGCCTATGACACGTTCCGTCTTGATCGCTCGGCATTGACGTCGATCCTCGACCGGGCCCCTGAGGAGAACACCGGCGGCCTCGGCACCATACTGACCATCCCAATGCCCGACGGCACATTCCAGCGCTTCAGCATCGAGCACTCGCTCGTCGTCGAGAAAGGACTCTTGAAGAAATTCCCGGAACTTGGAGCTACTTACCGCGGCACCGGCATCGACGATCCGACGGCAGTGGTCAGGCTCGACCTCCTGCCGAATGGCTTTCACGCAATGGTCCTCTCGGAGCGCAACACCGTGATCGTCGATCCATATTCGGTCGAGGATACCGAGCATTACATTAGCTATTTCAAAAGCGAGAAGCCGCGCGTCGGCCATTTTGAGTGCCTCTTTGACAATTCAGAGAACGAATTCCGACAAATGCTCTCTCCGACCGACCCGGACGATCTCGATTTCCTCCGTGGCGCGCCTTTGCCGGAGGTTACATCGGGCTCTCAACTGAGGACCTATCGTCTCGCCCTGGCAGCGACGAATGAGTACTGTGCAACGGTAGGCAGCAACACCGTCGCAGGGTGTCTCGCGGCGCAGGTACTGGTAATGAACCGTGTAAACGGCATCTACAACCGGGACGTCGCGATACAGATGAACATCATCGCGAATAACAATCTGATAGTTTTCGCAGGCAATAATACGACATGCGGCCCCGGGCAGAATGAGGCATGCACCGCAGCAAATGATCCTTACACTAATGACAATGGCTCAGCGATGCTTGACCAGAATCAATCGACAGTCGATACAAGGATCGGTTCTGGATCTTATGACATCGGACACGTTTTCAGCACCGGCGGCGGCGGCATCGCTCAGCTAAATTCGCCTTGCCAGGGCGGCAAAGCTCGTGGAGTAACCGGCCTGCCAAATCCTGTAGGCGATCCGTTTGCGGTCGATTATGTTTCGCACGAAATGGGCCACCAATGGGGATCACCGCATACATTTAACGCAGTCTCAGGCGGCTGCAGTGGCAACAGATCTGGTGCATCGGCCTACGAACCGGGCAGCGGCATCACGATCATGGGCTATTCGGGCCTTTGCGCTCCGCAAAACCTGGGGAACTTCTCGATCGATACCTTCCACGTTAAGAGCCTGGAGCTTATCGTCGGGTACAGCCAGACGGGCGGCGGCAACTGCGGCGTGATAACGGCCAGCGGCAACACGCCGCCGACCGTGACTGGGCCCGGCAATTTCAACATACCAAAACAGACGCCGTTCGCATTGACGGCATCGGCGACAGACCCGAATGGCGACACGATCACCTACGATTGGGAGGAATACGATCTCGGCCCGGCTCCGGCCGGCGCACCGAATACCGACGCCGACGGCAATCCACGGCCGATATTCAGGGTGTTTTTGCCGGTCTCGTCAGGAACCCGGACATTCCCGGCCCTGACGCATATCCTAAATTCCGACAATATCCCGCCGACCAATACCGGCGGCTTTATGACAGGTGAACTCCTGCCGGCGATCACACGGACGATGACCTTCCAGGTCGTCGCCCGCGACAACCGCGCCGGAGCCGGCGGCATTAATACCGCAACATCTGTCCTCACGGTCGATGGGGCGTCTGGCCCATTCAAGGTCACGTTTCCCGACGCACCCGGACATATTCTGGGCACCGGAACGAACCATGTCATCACATGGAACGTAGCCGGCACCAGCGGGGCTCCGGTAAATGCCGCGAATGTCAGGATCCTATACTCGAGCGACGGAGGGACTACGTTCCCGACGGTCCTGCTGGCCTCTACTGCCAATGATGGCAGCGAGGCGGTAACCATGCCAGTGACGCCGACCTCGACGGGCCGCATCAAGATCGAGGCCGTCGGGAATATCTGGTTTGACATCTCGAACAACAACTTTACGCTGACGAGCGGCCCGACGCCGACGCCGTCACCGACTCCGACGCCGGGAACGCCGACGCCGACGCCGTCACCTTCGCCGACCTGCAACGTGTTCATCGAGAACTTTGACGGTGTCACCGCCCCGGCCTTACCGGCGGGATGGGTGGCTGTGAACACGACGGGCCCGGCTCCGCTGTGGACGACATCGACCACCGGGCCAAATTCTGCCCCAAACAGCTTGTTCATCGACGATCCTAACGTGATCTCAGATAAGCGCATCGACAGCGCTCCATTTGTGGTCAATTCGACAACTGCACAGCTTAGCTTCCGTCATAAATATGACCTGGAATACAGTGACGGCGTGTTTTGGGATGGAGGCGTTCTCGAGATGTCTGTATCGGGCATCGTCGGTGGGACGTTCCTCGATGTGACTCATGCGTTGTTTGGAAATACTTTCCTCGTTGGGGGCTATAATGGTCCGCTCGACACCACCGCCAGCAATCCATTGGCAGGCCGGCAAGCATGGTCCGGCAATTCCAACGGTTATATCAACACCATCGTCAATCTCGGCCCGAACCTGAACGGCCGAACCGTGAAACTTCGGTTCCGGATGGGCTCTGACGTAGAGGTTCCTGCTCCGGGCTGGTGGGTTGACAATGTGGCCGTCAGCGGGCCATGCCTAACTCCGACACCGACGCCGACGCCGACGCCGACACCTACGCCGACGCCGACACCGACACCGACGCCGACGCCAACTCCGACAC
>CAZMQR010000196.1:0-5196 GCA_964568325.1 uncultured Chloracidobacterium sp.
GGATGATCGTCAGCCCTGACGCCCGTGATCTCGACATCATAGTCAGTCACGTTCTGGCGCTTCTTGCTAAGGATAGAGATCACGTCAACCGCTGTGCAGGCCGCCACAGAGACCAGGAGCATCTCCATTGGCGTCGGTGCCGAATGTCTATCTCCTTTGGTATCCATAACTTGTGAGTATCCATTTGGTGTTGTTCCGATAAAGAACTCATCCCCGGCATATTTGACCGTTGCTTTGTATTCGTTTGATGACATAGCTGTATTTCAGGCTTTTTCGCTCATTTTAGCATACGCAGGGCCCGGTATCGTCTTACCCTGCACAACCTATGGCACGCGAAATGCTTCAAAGAGCGCGAGGTGGTCGTGTGCCCAGTCGGCCGCGTGGAGGATAGCAATTATGACAAGCTTTAACGATCGTATCTTTACGGTACTTCTCTCGGCGCTGCTTCTTTTGGCGGCAGCCGGTTCGGCCGAGGCTCAGCGCGGTAATGACCGCGACATTCGCGACGCGATCCGCAGCCTGAACTCCAGGATCGACGACCTCGACGCGGATCTGCGCGAATACATGCGGAGCAATTCTGAGGCAAATGCAGACGTCACTCTTGCTACGGACAGTATTCGCGGGCTTCGAGACAGCGTGTGGTCGTTTGAGCAGAATTTCGACCGACGACGCGAGGGCCGTGCCGATGTGAGCGGCATCGTCGGGGCCGCGCGGCCCGTCGGCAATCTTCTCGCACGCCTTCAGACCGACCGTCGGATCGATGACGACTGGACCGCCGTAAAGGAGCAGATCGACCGTCTGTCGGCCAACTATGGTATCGTCACCAACTGGAACGCCGAGACAGTCCCTGAACCCGTGCGAGATTATCCGGTTTACCCAGCGGGAAAAACGCTCAGCGTAGGCTTGTCGGGGACGTATGAGATCGATCGAGCGCGCAGTGAGAAGGTCGATGATATCGTGGCAGACACTCGGCTCGGCGATGATCAGCGACAGGACCTCCGTGACAAGTTGGAGGCGCCCGAGCAGATCGCTATCGATATTCGCGGGAGCGAGATAACGCTTGCAACATCTAACGCTCCTGCCGTCAAATTCATAGCCGACGGACGCGACAAGGTAGAGCGTGATGCGCAGGGCCGCAGCGTTCGTCTGCGTGCAACGCTTTCAGCAGACAAGCTCATCGTCTCGTCGATCGGCGGCGAAACGGACTATAACATCACATTCACCTCAGTGTCTGAGGGACGAACGATGAAGGTCTCGAGGCGGATCACGACCGACTATCTGAATCAGACCGTCTTTGCCGAGAGCGTCTACAACAAGATCGACTCCGTCGCACAACTCAGCGTCGGCGGCAATGGCAGAAATTCGTCCGGCCAGTACGGCGGCTATTCCGATAACGACCGGTCAGGTAACGTGTCGAACGGCGGCGTGCCGACCGTCTCAACCACACGATCAGGAAACTTTGTCGTCCCGAACGGTGTCATTCTGACAGGCAGCCTCGACAACGAGGTCAATACCAAAGTATCGCAAAACAATGACCGCTTCAGCATGACGGTTCAGTCGCCGAGTGAATTTCGCGGGGCGCGCGTTGAGGGCTACATCTCCGGTATCAACCGATCAGGCAAGGTCCTCGGCCAATCAAAGATCACGTTCAACTTTGAGCGGATCACGCTGCGAGACGGACAGACGTACGACTTTGCCGCTGTGCTGCAGGGCATCCAGGACCAGAACGGCAAGGCCGTTAAGGTCGATAATGAGGGCACCGCAAAGGGCGACAGTCAGACGAAAGAGACGGCCAAACGCGGCGGCATCGGGGCCGGCATCGGAGCAGTTCTCGGGGCCATCATCGGCGGCGGCAAGGGTGCGGCTATCGGGGCTGTTATCGGCGCAGGCGGCGGTGCGGGTTCCGTGATCCTGACCGGAAAGGAGGACATTCGTTTAATGGCAGGTTCCACCTTGACCGTTATGTCGACATCTTCGTCCAACGTCGGCCCACGGTAATTCAACATCCATTCCCACTATTCGGACGGGCGGCCTTGGCCGCTCGTCTTTTTTTGTTATGATGCGTATCAATCTCCATCATGGCTGTTTCCTACAAAACGCTGCCCGATGAGATCGAGCAATACCGCGACCGAAAATGGCGGCGTGAGGGATCGCTGCGTGTGGACTCTGTCGAAGACGTCGAGGCCATGGTCGAGGAACTTGGATTCTGCCTCGGGCTGACCGATGCCCGCACGGGCCTGCCGTCGGTCTATACCGCTGTCTGCGGCCGCCGCGACGCGCACTTGCCGAGGAACGTTCAAAAGGACCACGAAGCCAGCCGCGCATGGGTCCTCAAGGATGAGGTCATCGCCCGCGGCCGAGTCTATTACGCAAAGCTCGTAAAAGGCAAGTCGTGGTTCCTGGCACCGCGTATGATACCTGTCTTTAACACCCTGTGGGGCTGCACGCGTAAGGGCGAATCGGGCATCCTGTCACCTAACGCACAACGAGTCTTGAAAGTGCTCCGCAAGGAATGGGAAATGGCGACCGCAGATCTGCGGACTGCGTGCGGCTTTGCGGACAAGAAGGACCTCACCAAAGCCCTCGACGAACTCCAACGCCGGATGAAGGTCGTTCCCGCCGAGGTCGTCTATGTTCCAAAATTCACCTACATCTGGACTCTCGGTGAAGCTCGCTTTCCCGAAGAGCTAAAGGTCAAAATGAAACGTGAAACAGCCGTCCGCGAACTCGCCCGCACCTATCTACAAGCCTGCGGCATGACCTTGCTCGGCGAACTATCGGGCAAATTCGGCTTTTACCGCTGGGAATCGGGCCAAGCCAATCATGAACTTGTCAAAGAACAATTCGCCGAGCGCCTCGCGACCGGCGTCTATCAAATCAGAGGATTCGAGGATTAGGGTGGTCCGGGCTATGCGCTCCAGGTCGAGGTGAATCGAAGATTCGTCTGGTATAGCAAGTGAACCTAGCTCTCAAACACATTCACCCTCTTCGTAGAGCGTTTCAGGTGCAATGTCGGCGCCGTTAGGCCATGAGATCGTCCAGCCGTCAACGAAGAATTTCTTGAAATAATTCTTATCTTTAAGCGGTTCGAACACGCCGCCACCGACCCATTTCGCGCAGTCTACGATGCGGAGTTGCGAATTATCAAACATCAGCTTGATGCGATAGTCGCCCAAATAGTCGGCGTCGATGACGCGGGGTAGATATGCATTCTTCTTCATTATTCCAACGGATCGATTTTTCCGATCTCCTCCTTTTTCATCGCTCGTTCCCAATTTTGAACAAGCTCGGTGTTCCGAAGACGCGCCCATTCGCGTATGAGCTTCTTTGCGCGCTTCGACTTCATATTTCCATCCAACATATTACCATCGAAATCAAACACGCCTGTTTGACCCGAATACTCCGCGTGAAAATGCGGCGGATTATGTTCTTGATGGAACATCCGAATTAATGATGCCGAAGAAGAAAGATACATACGGCATATCAGTATTTCATCAGTTCCCGCACTGCCGCCTCTACATCCTCGCTTTGCGGCAGGATGAAGTCTTCGAGCTGTGGGGCGTAGCCGACGAAGGTGTCGGTGGCTCCTACGCGGCGGACGGGAGCATCGAGGTACTCGAAAAGCTCGTTTGAGATGCGTGCAGCGATCTCGGCACCGTAGCCGTATGAGATCGGGTCTTCGTGGGCGACGATGACGCGGCTGGTCTTTTTGACGGATTCGGCGACAGCTTCCCAGTCGTAGGGGACAAGCGTACGGAGATCGATTAGATCGACGGTGATTCCGTCGGCTTCGAGGCGTTTTGCGGCCTGATTCGAGCGTTCGACGAGGGCACCATAGGTGATGATCGAGACAGCGCTGCCTTCGCGAACGCGCTTTGCCTTGCCGAATGGGATCAGGAAATCGCTGCCGGGATAGGCCGACTTGTTATAGACCTGGCGATAGAGATGCTTGTGTTCGAGGAACAGCACTGGATCGTCGCAGCGGATGGCCGTGCGCAGCAGGCCGTTCGCATCGAGCGCCGTCGATGGATAAGCGATCATCAGGCCCGGCGTGTGCGAAAAAAGCGTCGTGCCCGATTGTGAGTGATAAACAGCACCACCCTTGAGATAACCGCCGACCGGAACACGCATCACCACCGGGCATTTTGTATCGCCGTCCGAACGCCAGCGCGTCAACGCGACCTCGTTTCGGATCTGCATCATCGCGGGGAAGATGTAATCAAAAAACTGTATCTCGCAGACGGGTTTGAGGCCGCGAATGGCCATGCCGACAGCACGTCCGATGATATTGGCCTCGGCAAGCGGCGAGTTAAAAACGCGAGCCGAACCGAACTTACGCTGCAGATTGGCTGTGACCTTAAAGACGCCGCCCTTGCCCTTGACGATGTCGAGATATTCCTCGCGCGAGCAATCTGCCACATCCTCGCCAAATACGACGATGCGGGCATCGCGTTCCATCTCCTCGTGCATGCAGCGGTTGATGAGATCGACCATCGTGCCGGGATTGCCGCTGAGCTCCGCGCCGTCCTCAGTGTCAAATATCTGCCTGTCGGTCGGATCGACATCAGGCGAGAATACGTTTCTGAGAGCTGTCGGCCCTTCGGGCTGCGGCGTCTCGACCGCGATGTCGGCAGCCTGATTGACCTCGTCATCGACCTCTTTTCTTAATGCCTCGAGCTGATCGCCGGTGGCGATGCCCTCGTTTATCAAAAACTCGGCATACGTCCGGATCGGATCGATCGCGGCGTCGGCGTCGCGTTCCTCGTCGGGCCTATAGAGCTTCTCGTCGTCCGATAGTGAGTGTGAATAGGGACGGATGACCTTTGCGTGAACAAAGGCCGGGCCGCGTCGCGAGCGGCAATGCTCGACCGCGCGCTTGAATGTCGCATAACTTTCGAGCGGATCGGTGCCGTCGCATTTTTGGATGAAAAGATCCGGAAAGCCAGCCACGAGCTTCGAGATATCGCCGCCCGCCGTGCCGACCTCGACCGGGACCGAGATCGCGTAGCCGTTGTCCTCGACGCAAAAGATCACCGGCAGCTTGAGATTGCACGCCGTGTTCAAAGCTTCCCACCATTCGCCTTCGCTGGTCGTGCCGTCACCGACGGACATATAGACGACCTCGTCGCCTTTGAAGCCCGTGATCTTGTCCTGAAGTTCCTTAACGAGCGACGCACGATACGACGCCTCAGCCGC
>CAZMQR010000197.1:0-5159 GCA_964568325.1 uncultured Chloracidobacterium sp.
TCTCGTCGTATTTGACGCCCATTTTCGCCAGGCCAAAGGCGCCGTATTGGCACATGCCTACGCCGTGCCCCCAGCCGCGGCCGGTGAAGGTGTAGCTTGAGACGGTCGAGCCGCTGTAGCGTTTATTCATTACGAATAGCTGCTCCGGCAGGCGAAGTGCGGAGCGTATCTTGCCGCCTTTCAGTGTCTTAATGCCGTTTGAGCCGATGATCTCGAGCTCGATCGGACGGCGTGAATAACCGACCTTCTTGACGTTGATGTCGTATAGCGTCCCGATACCGCGGACGTAGCGCGACAGCCGCGACTGCACGGCCGAGGCAGATACCGTTTTGTTCCAGTACTCCCACGGCGACATACGCTCGGCAGTCGTCGGCATGTCGGTCGGCTCGATCTCGAGATACTTGACGGCTCCCGCAGCATCGAGCTGATAGCGGATCTGTTCGCCACCGACCAACGCCGCCTCGCGAACCGGATAAACCTGCTCGCCAAACTGCCGAAACAGGAATACGTCCGGCCGCACTGACAATTGCCGTGTTATTCTACCGCTCTTTAGCACCAGTTTACCGTCAACACTCGGCTGTGCTTCGCCCGTCAGCATCTCAGGCATCCACTTTTTCTTTTCAAGGATCTGGCGAACGAGCCGTAGCATCTTCGCGCGTGAGAATGGCCGATTTGGCTGCAGCGTCAGATCGGGCCGAATCGAAAAATAGCCGTCTCGAAGCAATGCCGCAATGTCTGCCCTCCGTTCGCGTGGTATCTCAGCCGCATCGTCAAACGACAGTTGATAGTTGATGTCCGATTCCGTCAGCAGCGTATCGTTCTGTCCGGGAGAATAGACGAAACCCGCAATGATTCGGGCGAGTTCTGTCGGTTTGGCCGAATCACGGTTCACGTTCGGATATGTCTTGCCAAATCGCCCGGCGAGATTGTTGAGCCAGTTCGACAACTCGCTCTCGGTCGGCACGTCATCAAACCATTCGTCGGTCATCTGAGCTGTCGATAGCTGGTAACCGTTCGACGCGAGAAGCGCCATCAGCCGCGTGAGTTCAAGATTGCCCTCATCGCGGAGTTTTGCCGGTGTTCGAGAGGTCTTAATGAGGAAAGGCTCAAAATGCCTGTGACCCTCGAGCGAGCATTCTACGCCCTTGAGATAAGGCTCGCCCTTCTCGAAAATATTTCCGCCGTCCTCGGTTCGCCCTCCGCAAGTCGATGTGTAATAAGCAACGATCGGCTTGCCGTGATACGTCGCCACGACGCCGCGAGTCTCGCGGACGGCCTGTGTGCCCATCTTTGTCTCGATCGATACACCCTTGTAAACCTGTGAATAAACAGTCGGCACCATGTCGAATCCCTGATTGCCGTAGCCGCCGATATTCGCTATCGCATAGGTCCGAGCGGCAACCGCCTGTGCCTTTTGTGCTTCAAGCGCCGGCAATCCCAGTTCAGATGGGACCACGCCCAAGAGGTATTCCTCGAGCGGAACGACGTTAACGACCGTCAAACGACCTCGGGAATTCACGAACACCTCGATCTTGCCGCGATACGCCTTGCCGTTAAGCCGCACGGGATTTGCCCGTTCGTTGAGCGAGCCAAAGGCGACCGATTTGAGGGACGAAAAGCTTCCGGACTCGACCGGTGCATTCACGATCACCTCACGCAGGTTCGGATCGACCGTTCCCGTCACCGGAAGCGCCGAGCCGGTCGCCTTGATCAAACTCCGAACCTCGCTGCGACCGGCATTCTTCATCTGCTGCGACAGCGCAACCGCCTCGGGCGTAACAACCGCCTTTTTCTCGACCACGACGACGGCGTCATCAAAATCCTTTTCCGCAAGCCTCGCCTTTAACGCATCGGCCTCCTCGGGCGATTCCTTGACCGAGCCGACCCATACCTTCCACAAATTCGTCATCGGATCGACGCTTGCGATAGCTGTCTCACCGGTCGCCTCGCGTATGTCCTTTGCCAGATCGTCTGCGTCGCCTCGCGTCGGAAGCCCTTGAAACTCGATCCTGTAATCCTCGGTCTCCGGCGGACGATAGGTCCTCGCCGATACCGTCACCCGCGTCGAAGCGATCAACCTCGGCTGCTCATCCGGACTCACGGCCACCAGCGACGAATCACCCGTCGTGATCGTGACCGAACCCGCATTCGTCGCCAGCCCGATGCGTATCAGCGGCTCTGCCGACAACCGAAAATATTCAGCCACACCGGTTGCGTCAACATGCAGAACATGTCCGAACACAATGAAGAAAAGCAGTATCGTCGATCTCCAATTCATAACGTCAACCACTCGCACGCGGGTCACTGACCATCTCAAGAAATTCATCGGCATCCACCCATGTCACTCTAGGGAACGGAACGAGTTTCAACTCTCCAAAATGCCGGTCGTTCGTAACAATAAAGTCGGCATTTGCTGCAATAGCACAGTCTACGAACTTGTTGTCATCGACATCCGCGAGGATCAGATTCCAGCGAAAATAGGTACTAACTCTTTCCACGTTTGGAAGGTTTACGAGCAGTTCAGCAAGGTTGTTCGCGACAGTCGGATTTGTCTTCCGACCGATGATCTCCTGATACTCGCTCAAGATATCATTACTGATCGCCAGGGTGAATTTGGCGTTCATTAGGGCGTCAAAGATCGGACGATATCTTGAAAATCTCGGAACAGAAACAAGTAGAATGTTCGTGTCGAGAACTACCTTCATTCGTAACCTGTTCGCATGTGCTCATCCGCCAGCGAACGGATCGTGTCCTCATTCCAGCCATTCTCCTTCGCGAAATCGTCCATCTCGTCACTCGTCCTTTCGGCGAAGTACCGGGCGAGCAGGGATTTGATCTCGAGCAGCTGAGCTTCGCTCAGATCGAAACTAAACGTCTTGAGCAATTCGATTTGCAGGTTCGTCATCTGCATAATGCGTCAATTATACACCCACTTTATTTTTCCAACGTATTAAATATCAAGGGAAACGTCGCCCACGCCTGCCCTCGGTGCTGCGGGCGGAAGGCGAAAAGGACGATGTCGCCCCGGCCGTATTTTACCTCGACAAGGGCGGCTTTTCCGTTGAGAAAGCTTTCGCCGAGCATCCAGCCTGATAGGAGTGCGTCATTGCCGGCGTAGCGGGCGACGGTCGATACCCGTAGCGGGTCTGTGATCTCAAATGCGGAACTCGATGCGAAATACGCGGGCGTTTCGGGCGGCATCGCCCGGGCCAGCGGGTTACGCTGATCGACGAGCAGCTTCACCACGGAGCCGGGATTGTAAAATTCATTTCGCCTTAGGCCCGACAGTATGTTACGCATCGGCAGGCCGAATCGCCGAATAACCATCTCGCACGAATCGTCAAAGCACACCAGCCGCCCTCCATTTTCGACGAAACGCTTTAGATTCTCGATGCCCGCCTCGCCAATGCCACCTGCGTATTCCGCAGGGTAACGCTCCGCGCTGAGGCCGTTGACGATGGCGTTCTCACTGTCGGCGGGCAATACCAGAACGTCAACCTCCAATCGCCCTGTGCGAATATCCGCATCCGACATCGACCGGAACGGTATCTGAAAAGTATCGAGCACGAAACGTGTCCAACCTTCGTCCATCGAACTCATAAAACCTCGATACAGCCCGATCCGCGCGGCCGAGCGCAGCGGATTTGGTTTCTTCGAGAAGGAAGCATTTACCGGAGACAGATCCATCACCGCGCGGGCCTGGTAGATATTCGCAACCGGTTTGATCGTCTTCCGATATTTTTCGAGGTCGCAGATCAGCCAGATGGCATCGGCGTCGATGCCCATTTGCAGCGGCAGAGTCCAGCCGGCGACGTCGTATGGCGGTTCGGCCTCGCCGTTGGGCAGGCGGCGGTCGGGGTACATTTGCCGTTCGAAGAGGCTGAGGACGTTATTCTTCTGCGGCTGATCTACAAAGATCAGAAAGCTCCCGAGCGGCATCTCGTGAAACTCCGCATCAGGCGTCATCTTGACCCACAGCTCATGCGTCATCTGATGCACCTCAATGCCCTGCCACATCAATGCTTCGAGGAATCGCGAGATCGTCTCGGCGTTCGGCTGGCCGGCAGTAACAATGAAGGCCCTCGGCTCGGATGCCGCCGGGACGAGATTCTCGCGACCGCGGTCATAAAAATTTCGTAAGTAGCTCTCTCGATACTTTGCAGCCATCCGGAGCAAGCTGCGCGAAGCAATGGTCTCGATCTCTGCAATGTCTGATGGCCGCCAAACTCCGCCTAGCCATGGGCTCGGATTATTCGTCGCGATTTCGAGAGGCGATGCCAGGCCCCGGCTGCTGCGGCTGGCCTTGAGATCCTCGAGCGTGACCACCACCGGCGACATCAGGCCGGCACTCGCCGCCTCGGACAATATGCCGATTGAATTGTGAAAATACGGTGCGGAACGAAAGCCACCGTGCCACCAAGTGTCAAATGTCGAGTTGGTCACCACGCCTGCGATATTCTTCGCCTGCAGGTCGGCGGCCATCCTGTAACCGATCGCGCCGACATCGCGGAGTATCGCCGGAGCGATACGAGGATTCGACGGATCGTAAAAAGGCGGAATGATGAACCGCGCACCATTCTGCCCCATCTGGTGAATGTCATAAACGATCTGCGGAAACCACTCCTGCCAAAAAAGCTTCGTGATCGCCTGCGTCTCAATGAGGTTCATCATGAACCAGTCGCGATTATTGTCGTGCCCGGCGTAATGATGATAAAGCTGCGGCGGCGACGTTCCCTCGCTTTTTGTCCCAAGCGTTTTTCGATACCAATCAGCTACGATGTCTATGCCGTCAGGATTTGGCGACGGGATGAGCAGCAGAACGGTGTTTGCCAGGATCTCTCTTGTGTCGGCGTCGTTCGCGGTCGCAAGTTCGTAGGCAAAGTTCATCGACATCTGCGATGCTACGATCTCAGTCGAATGGATCGAGCAAGAGATCGAGACGATGGTCTTGCCGTCCTTTAGGAGATCGGCGAACTCGGCATCGTTGCGAATCGTTCTGGGGTCGGCGAGTTTTTCCGAGATCCGACGGATCTTTTCGAGGTTCTTAATGTTTTGGGCGGATGAGATAAAGGCAACGATCAGCGGCCTTCCGTTCGTAGATCGTCCGACCTCGCGCACGGCGACACGGTCGCTGGCGCGATCGAGCCTTGCAAAGTAAT
>CAZMQR010000198.1:0-5156 GCA_964568325.1 uncultured Chloracidobacterium sp.
GCGCGTTCTCGATCAGCACGCCGAACATATCACCGTTCACACGGGCCAGAACTACGATGAAAGCCTGAGCGATGTCTTTATCCGCGACCTCGATATCCGCACGCCGGACGTTCATTTGGGCATCAAGGCCAAGACCTTCGGCGAACAGATCGGTCATATATTGTCAAAGATCGATGAAGTGCTCGATCAGCATAAGCCTGACCGCGTCTTATTGCTCGGCGATACGAACAGCGCTCTGACGGCAATCGCTGCGGCCCGGCGGCAGATCCCTGTGTTCCATATGGAGGCCGGGAATCGATGCTTTGACGACCGTGTCCCTGAAGAGATAAACCGCCGGATCATTGACCATTCGAGCACGGTCCTGATGCCATACACCGAGCGGAGCAAGGAGAACCTTGTTCGCGAAGGCATCGACCGCGACCGTATTTTTGTCACGGGCAACCCTATCAAGGAAGTGCTCGACACGTTTAGCGACAACATTGAGGCTAGCGACGTCCTGAAGGGCGTCTCGGTAAAACCATTCGAGTATTTCCTTGTCACTTTGCACCGGTCGGAGAATGTTGATCTGCCGGAACGACTCACAAGGGTATTTGCGGGCCTTGGCGAGGTCTCGAAGAAGTTTGGCAAGCAAGTCCTCGTTTCCGTGCATCCACGAACCGCAGAGCGGCTCGAGCAAGGTGGCCTGCGGCCCGATCCGAAACAGATAAGGCTCCTTCGGGCCTTGGGCTTCTTTGATTTCGTCAAGCTCGAAAAGAACTCGCTCGCGGTGCTGACCGACAGCGGCACGGTGCAGGAGGAATGTGCCATTTTCGGCATTCCAAACATAACGCTTCGCGACGTGACGGAGCGGCCTGAGACGCAGGAATGCGGCAGTAATATCCTGAGCGGGGCCGAGACTGACTCCATTGTCCGGGCGGTCGAACTTGCCATTGCTCAGCCCGCCGCATGGTCGGCTCCGCGTGAATACCTAGCCGGTAACGTATCGCAGACGGTCAGCAAGATCGTCCTCGGCTATTTGAGCCAACGCCGTCATACTTCCTGAACATGCCCGCCGACAACACGCTTTGGGTCCTGACCGAGGTTTACTATCCCGAGGAAATGTCCACGGGCTATTACCTCACCTCAATCGCCGAACACCTTGCCAAGTCGCTCAAAGTCAACGTCATTACCGGCCAGCCCAAGCATATGGCCCGCGGCATTCGTGCCCCAAAGCGCGAGACTCACAAAGGCGTTGATATCTTTCGGGCCTGGGGAACTACGCTTGACAAGAACGTCATAGCGTTTCGCCTGGTCAACATGCTCACCATCGGGCTCTCAGTGTTCCTTTCTTCACTCAGACATTTTCAGAAGGGCGATCAGGTCATGGTCGTAACCGCACCGCCATCGCTGCCGGTGACGACGGCGCTTGCTGCGTTGATCAAGGGCACATCCTATACCCTGCTCGTCCAGGACAGTTATCCTGAGATACTTGTCGCCGTTGGCGCGGCACAGCGCGATTCGGTGTTTGTTCGATTCGTTCATTACGTAAACCGATGGGTTTACAAGCACGCTGCCAAGATCATCGTCATGGGCCGCGATATGAACGAACTCTTCCAAAACAAGACCGAGGGCCTCGACGTGCCGATCGTGACGATCCCAAACTGGGCCGACCTTGAAACGATCGAGCCTCTGCCGAGAGGTGAAAACGCCCTGCTCAAGGAACTCGGTATCGCCGACAAGTTTGTCTTGCTTTACGCCGGAAATATCGGCCATCCAACGGACGTCGAGACGATCATTGAGGCGGCGGCCCGATTACGGGAAAGGGAACACATCCATTTTCTTTTCATCGGTGCCGGAGCAAAGCGAAAGTGGCTCGACGAAACAGTTGCCGAACGGCAGCTCACTAACGTCACGATCCTCGATTACCGCCCACGCTCGGAGCAGACGATCTTCCTCAACGCCTGCGACGTCGGGCTCGTGGCTCTCGTCAAGGGCATGTGGGGTACGGCGATGCCGAGCCGGACGTATAACATCATGGCGGCGGGTAAGCCGATCATTGCCCTCACCGACGAGGGAAGCGAGCTTGCCCGCGTGATCGATGAAGACGGCATCGGCTGGCACATCGAGCCGGGTGACGCGCGAGAACTCGAATCGACGATCCTCAAGGCGTATGACAGTCGAGCGGAGCTGTCCGAGATCGGACGGCTTGCCAGAAAGGCCGCTGAGGATAAGTACTCGCTCCTCGACGCCTGTGACGGGTATCAGAACGCCCTCGCACTGCCTTCAACCCACGAGGGTGCCGATCGACAAAAACAGTAATATTCCGCCTCTAATCACCTGTAATTGCGACGATTTAGCGGCGGTCTTCGATGATGAGTGTCCCACCGGTGTCCCACACCGGTGTGGGACACCCTAAACCATTGCTAACACAGCTAGTTACGTTGATATTTTGCGACTGTCCCGCCGATTTTAGAAAAAATTTTTTTTCGCGATTTTCAAAGACCCAGAATCTTGCAACGATAGCACGTACGCCGGGAGTGCCGACCGAATGAAACAGTAATATTTCACTTGTAATCAGCTGTAATTGTGACGATTCAGCGACCGCATTCGATCATGAGTGTCCCGCCGGTGTCCCGCAACGGGGTGGGACACCCTAAACCATTGCTAACACAGCTAGTTACAATGATATTTTGCGACTGTCCCGCCGATTTTGAAAAAAGTTTTCTTTTCGCGATTTTCAAAGACCCAAAGTGTTGCAAGGATAGCACACACTCTTATAAATGTCAAGCATTTTTACGTTCAAAGCCATTGATTGATTGACAGCCGCGCGCACTTCTTGATTCAATTGTGATTTCCGTTTCGCTCTGAATGATCGGACTTATCATCTTTATCTCGGTCCTGGCCGTTTCATTTATCGGTGTCGGACTGTATCGACGCATCGGCCTTAAAGGGCGGATCCTGGCGATCCCGAATGAGCGGAGTTCGCACAGCGAACCGACGCCGCACGGGGCGGGAATCGTGATCGTTATCCTGTGCCTCCTATCGTATGTGCCTATCTCGCTGTATGTGGTAGGGCCGTTCTCGTGGGGGTATTTTGTCGGAGCCGTGCTTATAGCGCTCGTCAGCTTTATCGACGATATCAGGTCGGTGCCGTTCTTTCTCCGGCTTTTTATTCACGGCGTCGCCGCGGTACTGCTGATGGCCGATCTCGACACGTGGCACGGGATCACGATGCTCGGCGGGCTGCAGTTGGGATGGTTCGGATATGTCCTGACGTTCATGTGGATCGTGTGGATGGTAAATTCCTACAACTTTATGGATGGCATCGACGGCCTGGCCGGATTGCAGGCGGTGATCGCGGCCGTTGGCTGGCTGGTGCTTTGCCGCATTCTAGACATGCAGTCGATCTACTATTTCGGCTGCGTGATCGGCGGGGCGAGCCTGGGCTTTCTCATTCAGAACCTTAGCCGGTCAAAGATATTCATGGGCGACGTTGGCAGCGCCTTCCTCGGATTCACCTTCGCGGCTTTGCCGCTTCTTGGGCGAAATCTGGCAAACAAGTATCCCGACCTGCTTCCGATCGCAGCGGTCTTGTTCGTGTGGTTCTTCTTGTTTGACTCGATCGTGACTATCCTGCGCAGGGCCGCTCGCGGCGAAAAGATATGGGTCGCGCACCGAGAACACCTGTTCCAACGCCTCGTCAAATCGGGTTATTCGCATCACGAGGTAACGATGATCTATGGAATCCTTGCGACACTGCTGTCGATCACGGTGCTGCTCTCGGTGCAGTATCGCGAGGATATCAGCTTCGCAATAGCGCCGGTCGTCGTCGCACTGACGGGCGTGCTGTTGTTTATCTGCTATCGGCGGAGCGTTCTGAATTGACGGCACGGATCTATTCTGCGTACTCTGCTTCTCCTCTCGGCGGCCTCTGCGTGGAGTTCGGGTTCCACGCAGAGAACGCTGAGATTCTCGCAGAGGGCGCAGAGAAGGAGAATCGGTTACGCCAAACGATATCCCGATGAGACACCCATACTCGACAAGGTTCATCTCATACGGCGTTCGAATCGAGATCGCCGGCAATGATGCCGGGCTGATCGCTGAGGCCGCAGAGACGGCGAAACGCTCGCTGCTCGGCAATTTCAAGCACATGCGAGGCGGCCGGACCGATGCGTTGTTCGAGCTTACGACGTCGCCGAGCGGACGTTACTTTACGGTAGCGAGGGATGGCGTCGGCCTTGCATCCGGGCGATCGAGATTTAAGTTCATCAAGTTTTTTGACACGCTTGTGCGCGTCGCCGTGGGTGAAATGGCCCCCGAGTATGTCTTTCTCCACGCAGGCGTCGTCGGCTGGCGGGGCAAGGCCATCGTTATGCCTGCCGACAGTTTTCAGGGCAAATCGACGCTCGTGACCGAGCTCGTGCGTGCAGGTGCCGAGTATTATTCGGATGATTTCGCGATACTCGACGCCGAAGGCCGCGTTCATCCCTTTGCCCGCCGAATATCGATGCGAGGCAAGGACGCCCGCGGCCGCATGACCGTTTATGATCATTCTGCTGAGGAATTGGGCGGCATCGAGGGGCGACGGCCAATACCGGTCGCCGCGATGATCTTTACGCGATATACGGAGAATGGCCGTTGGCGGCCTAGGATGTTGACGGCGGGTGAGGGGGCTATGCAGGCGCTGCCATTTACGTTATCATTGCATACGAGGCCCGAATTCTCGCTTCGCGTCTTGAATTTGGCCGTGAGTCGTGCCATAATTGCTGCAAGTCTTAGAGGTAACGCAGAAAAATTCGCTCGAACTCTGCTCAATTTCGTTGACAAATGCGAAGATTGAGTTAGAATGACATAAAAGTTTTGCATCTCTCGGGGTTTTGGTGTTTTCGCCTATCGGAGAGGTTTGACTAACGCACTGCTTGTTTGCATAATCAATTTTGCTTGGAGGAGAAGATGAATAATTCGAAAAATCCGGTCGCCCGGCAGAGCGGGCTCGTTGTTCAGGAGATGCCCGACGAAGTGCTCGTATATGATATGCAGAGCAACAAGGCTCATTGCCTGAACCGCTCGGCAGCCCTTGTGTGGAAGTCGTGTGACGGCAACAAGTCCGTGGCCGACATCGTCCGCGAATTCGATGGCAAGGTTACCGAAGATTTCGTCTGGCTCGCTATCGACCA
>CAZMQR010000199.1:0-5137 GCA_964568325.1 uncultured Chloracidobacterium sp.
GCGTGAGGTTGCCGGCGAGGATCTTTTCGGTGATGTTGAGGGCGGCGAGGGCGGTTAGGGTGTAGCCTTCGGGGCCTTGTTGGTGGGATTGGACGCGGTTGCCGTTTAGGTCGGAGGCCTCGCCCCACATAAGGGTGCGGCCTTTGGCGCGTTCTTCGTCGGTCGGGCCGCCGGGCGGGATCTGTTTTTGGAGATAGTTGTTGACGGGCTTTGATGCGAGCAGCCAGCCGAGGTAGCGGCTGAGCTTTAGCATCTTGAGCTGCGGCGGCGGGACGACGGTGAAGACCTCGATGTTTGGGATGCCGGTCGAGTGGTAGGCTGTGGCGACATCGCCCCACGGGATGGTGACGCCGGCCTTTACGACGCCTTCGCCAAAATCGATCTCGCGCGTTTTCCACGCCGCGGGCACGCTAGTGATCTTGCCGTCCTTTCGAATGGCGCCGCCTTTGCCGACATTCATCGTCATCGTCGCCTGCGTGCCGTGCGAGATGCGGCCCATGCCGTAGAATGCGAGCGACAGATGCGTCGCTGATGGCAACAGGTCTTTTAGATGTCGTGCAAGACAATCGCTCGGAACAACGTCAAAGCCGACGCCCGGCATCAGCATTACGCCGGCGTCCTCGGCCTTTTTGCCCATCGCCGCACATGCCTCAAACACCGCGATCTCGCCCGTGATGTCGGTGTAATGCCGCTTGTTCCGGATGCACGCCTCGACCATCGCGCGGCTGGTGAGCGAGAACGGCCCGGCACAGTGCAGCACCATCTCGACCTCTTGCAACGCCGCATCCAGGCGGTCGGTCTCTTCGAGTGAAAAGACGCGGTATTCGAGATGGTGCTTCTTAGCCAACGCCTCGATGGCGACCGCATTGCGTCCGGCGAGGATCGGTTTCATCCCACGCCCGACAGCGTAACGAACGATCAACTCGCCCGTGTAGCCGTTTGCGCCGTAGATCAGTACTGACATTGGTTTCAAACAGGATAGACAGGATAAATAGGATTTTCAATTCCAATCCTGCCTATCCTGCGTATCCTGTTTGAGTTTGGCTAACGCCTGCGTCGCCGCGAGTTTCTTGAGGAACTTGCGGCGGCTGATCTCTTTCGCGCCGAGCGCTTTCATATGCGGCGTCATCACCTGGCAATCGAGCCAGGTCGAACCGCGAGATTTGAGGTGGTCGATGAGGTGCAGTAAGGCGAGCTTGGAGGCGTTCGGGCGTTTGTAAAACATCGATTCGCCGCAAAACACGCCGCCCGCGTCGATGCCATAGAGGCCTCCGGCGAGGTCGCCGTTCGCGTCCCACGCCTCGACGCTGTGGGCAAAGCCTTCGAGGTGCAGTTGGCCGTAAACGCGCTCGAAATCGGGCGTGATCCACGTGCCGCCCTGGCCGGGGCGATACGCGAGCGAGCATTGGCGCATGACGTCGGCAAAGACATTGTCGATCGTGAACGTAAACTCGCCCTTTCGTCGCTCTTTTTCGAGACTTCGTGGAATGCGCAGCTCAGCGAACTCAAGTATCGCCCGCCGTTCGGGGCAATGCCACGGAAGCGGCAGTCCTTCGGTGAACCACGGGAAGATGCCTTTCAGGTACGCTTCGCGAACATTCTCCGCCGTCAGCGGCGTGCCAAAGACAACGACGTCGCGCGAGCTGTAAAGATACTCCCCGATCTCGACCCACTCGGCGTAGTCATGGGTGAGTGGATCAGGGAATATCATTCAAACAGGATATACAGGATAGGCAGGAGAAGAAAGAAAATCGTGTTCATCCTGTCTATCCTGTTTGCATTCTCTTACACCTCTTTCAGCTTCCACTTGCCTCGGCGGAACAGCAACGCTGCGACGACTGCCAGGACCGAGAACGCTATCGTGATCGACCAGAACACGCCGTGCGGGCCGAGACCAGCGCGGTAGGATAGGTAATACGCCAGCGGAATCTCGAAGCACCAGAAAACGCCCAACGCGATATACGTCGGCGTCCACGTGTCGCCGGCGCCGTTGAATGCCGTTTCGAGCACCATCCCGATCGCGTAGAAGAAGAAGCCATACGCGATCACGCGCAGCGCATCAGTCGCAAACGCCAGCACCTCGGGCTCGCTCGTGAATATCGCCGCGATCTGCGGTGCGAATATCACAAAAGCGATACCGATCGACGTTTGGGTGACGGCGTTGTAGCGGGCGGCAGTCCAGACAGCCTTTTCGGCGCGTTCGGGTTTACCGGCACCGAGATTTTGGCCCACGAGCGTCGCCGCGGCGTTTGCCAGGCCGAGCGACGGCAGCAGCGCAAAGATCACCACGCGAATACCGATCTGATAGCCTGCCAACGCGATCATCCCGAAGCCGGTAATGACCCTTATCAGCCCGATCCAACTCGCAGTCTGAACAAAGAACTGAAAGATCGCCGGGCCTGACACCTTCGCGAGTTTCCATAGCAGCGAGCCGTCAAACGTCCAGTGCTCCCGCCGGATAGTGACTCGCCGGCTGCCAAAGAACAGCGTGTAGGCAGCCACGGACGCACCGACGCCGCGGCCGATGACCGTGCCGACAGCGGCACCTGTCACGCCCATCTCCGGAAAGATCCAGACGCCAAAGATAAAACACGGCGCAAGGACCATGTTCAGAATGTTTGCGATCCACAGCACGCGCATCGCCACGGCCGCGTCACCGGCGCCGCGAAAGATCGCGTTGAGCAGGAACAGCATCATCACGACGACATTGCCGCCGAGCATGATCCGCGTAAAGTTGACGCCCTCGGCAATTGTCGGCCCGTCGGCACCCATCACCGCCAGGATGTTCGGCGCAAACACGGCGCCGATCGCCCCGAGCACTATCGACGCACCGATGCCGAGATAGATCGAGTGTGCGGCGGCGCGCGATGCGCCATCCGCATCTTTTTCGCCGATGCGGCGCGCAACGGTCGCCGTCGCTCCGATGCTGATGCCGATCGCGACCGAATAGATGAGGTACATCATCGATTCGGTAATGCCGACGACCGCGACCGCATTTGCCCCCAGATGCGAGACAAAGAAGATGTCAACCACCGCAAACAGGCTCTCGGCAAACATCTCGATGATCATTGGCACCGCCAAAATGACGATCGCTGCACCGAGGCTGCCTTGTGTAAAGTCGCGTGTCGAACCCCACAAAGATTCCCTGAGGATCGAGCGAATTGAATTGTCAGCCGCCTGCGCCGGCGGCGTTTCGATAGACATGTCGTTTCACCTTAATAGTAATAGAGCGACACACAAAAATGTGTCCAGAGACGCCCGGTTCGTAAAGGCGCACTTCAACGAATCAGAGCATGAATTGCGGTGGATCAGTTAGCGGAGGGCAAGCTTCATAGTTTGACGAAAGTAACACAGGCCCGCAGAGAATTGCAATCGACGACGACGGCTTTTTTCTGGCGAGGCCGTTGCTTTCTCGCTGCGCCAGCAACTAAAATGGGCATCTGTTCCTCCCCGCATAAGATGTTGGTTCAAGAGACAAGATCGTCCGCCTGTCGAAGGCTGAGTGCCGCATTATTTGCGGCTGTCAGCTTGCTTCTCGTCCGGGCCGCCGTCGGTCAGGCCCCGGCCGAACTCAACATGCTGGTCGTCGGCGATTCACATATTGCGGGACAGGGCCTCAAGAGCGAGCACAAGTTCTACACGCTCGTAAAAGAATGGCTCGAACGCGATTCTTCAGCATCGCCTCGCAAGGTCAACCTCAAGGTAAAGGCCCACGGCGGAGCGCGTCTCAACCTGCACGCAGACGAACTCGCCGCCATGCAAAAGGCCGGCGATGACATCACGATTTACCGCTATCCTGAGGCAAACATCTCGCAGCCGAGCATACGGATGCAGATCGATGATGCGCGGCGCGAATACGCGAGCGGCGACGATGTTGACCTCGTCATGATGTCAGGCTGCATCACGGATGTGCTGGTCGGGAACATCATCAATCCGTTCGTATCGGAAAAGCGCCTCGGCCGGGACATCAAGCAGTATTGCGGCGAGGCATTGCAGGGAATTCTCGAACACATCGCGGCCACCTTTCCGCGAGCCCGCATCGTCGTAGTCGGCTATTTCCCGGTCGCCTCGCGCAAGGCAAAACTCAAGAAGATACCGCCGTATTTCCTCAGGATCGTGAGCTATCCGCGCGCGCTGCAGGGCATCTTTACAAATGTTGTCACGCGACAGATTTTCAGGCCGTTAAGGCGCAAGCTAGCCAAGCGATCAGCTCTCTGGATGCGTGAGTACGAGCGCGAGGCACTCGGCGCCATCGATCGGGCCAATGCACGTTTTGACAAGCCTCGAGTGCTCTTTGTCCCGTCACCAATAACCGCAGACCGGAGCTACGCGACGAAGGATTCTCTGCTCTGGGAGGTCGGCATGGACCAGCGGCCGAATGACGAGACCTATGAGGAAAGGCTCGTGGGCTGTGCTCGCGTATTCTCAGAACTCAAATTTCAGCACTACGGACGCTTTTCCCGGCGAATGTGTGAACTGTCGTCGGCTGCCCATCCCAATATTGAGGGCTCGCGTGCCTTTGCCGAGGCGATAGAGGATAAGCTAAAGTCTATCTACTGACGCAATGAATGATCCGCCCCAAGCGACCTCGCCGGGGCCGACAGCAATTGGCTGGCGGCATGCGGTGATCGCCGCCATCGTCTTTGGATCGCTGGCGATGCTCCTCATCATCTGGCCGCCCTTCGGACAGTATCAGGAATACCACAACTTTGCCGACAAACGGCCGCTGTTTGGCATCCCCAATTTTGGCGATGTGGCGTCAAACCTTGGCTTTCTGTTAGTCGGCATCGCAGGGCTCTACACCTGTTTCACCCGCCCTTTGGGAGCGATGAAGGCCGCGTGGATCGTCATGTTCGCCGGCATCGCCTCGGTCGGCGTCGCCTCCGGCTATTATCACTGGGCCCCGACCGATGCAACGCTCGTCTGGGACCGTCTCACGCTGACCGTCGGCTTTATGGGCATGTTCGTCGCACTGCTCGGCGAATACATCAGCCCGCGGCTCCGCGTGCTGCTGGTTCCCGCAATTGTTATCGGGGCCGGCAGCGTATTCTATTGGGACCAATTCCAGGACCTGCGTTTCTACTATTGGGTCCAGATGATGCCGCTGCTGGTAGTGCCGGTGCTGCTGCTGCTATTC
>CAZMQR010000200.1:0-5127 GCA_964568325.1 uncultured Chloracidobacterium sp.
CCGGCTTCCAGTTCGACGAACACGCCGTAATCAGTGACTGACGAGACAGTGCCGTCTACTTTGGTATTGACCGGATAGACCTCCACGACCGTTGACCACGGGTCGGGCTGGAGTTGTTTATACCCTAGCGATACCTTTTCCTTTTCACGATCCAGCTTGAGGATCTTGACCTGCAAATGCTCACCGGGGCTGAACTTGTCGCTTGGGTGCTGGATGCGGCCCCAGGACATATCGGTAACATGGAGCAACCCGTCGATGCCGCCTATATCTACGAAAGCGCCATACTCGGTCAGGTTCTTTATCGTCCCGTCCACGATGAAGCCAACATCGACATTCGCCATCGTTTCAGCCTTCTGAGCGTTGACTACCGCGTCGGTAATGATCTTTCGCGAGAGCACGATGTTGTTGCGTCGCTTGCTGAATTTGATGATCCTGGCCTCGATCTCCTCGCCGATATAGCTATCGAGTCCGCGAGTCGGCCGCGAGTCGATCTGCGAACCGGGCAGGAAGGCTTCGATGCCATTGAGGTCAATGCGGAGGCCGCCTTTTGTCTTGTCAACGATGCGCCCGGTAACGGGCCGTTCCTCGCGAAATGCGGCTTCAAGATCGTCCCAGACCTTGCGGCTGAGGGCATCGGTCCGCGATAGAAGCGGAGCACCCTCGCCCGAATGCATGCTGCGAATGACAACCTCAACAGGCTCGCCGACCGTGGCCATGACCTGGCCGTCGGGGCCCGTGAACTCTTCGATCGGGACAAAGCCCTCCGATTTGTGGCCGAAATCGACCAGTACGCCGCGCTCATTGATGCCAACGACCGTGCCGTTCACCAAGTCGCCGGTATTAAATCCAACCTGGTCGGCCTCGAATTGTTCGAGGATCGCTCCGAAGTCGATCTCATTTGGCGCCTGCGATTCTTCGCCGGCCGGTGGCGCAGGTGCGGCGGGCGGTTCCGGTGCGGCAACTGCTTCCGCGACAGACGGTTCCGCCGCTGCGGCTACCTCCGCAGTCGGCTCTTCTGCTTCTGCGGCAGGAGCCTCGATCGGAGCCTCTGTCGTCATTTCCGGTGTCGCAGCGGTCGCCTCGACGGCCGGCTGTGTGTCGGTTGCGGGAATTGCTTCTATTTGTTCACTCGCTGTTTTCTCGATCGAATTCGATTCCTCAGCGTCCAGGTTAACCTCGTTTGTCATTTACGCTACGTCTAAACTTCCTTATCTAAGTTACTTATTTTTCAATAATTTACCATCGTTACAATACAGCCAAACATCGATCTGTCATTGTCGTTTTGCTATCCCAAAAGCGGACATCAAAGGCGGACAACGCTGATCGATTCGTTTCCCGGCTAGTCGCACGCGGTGGCAAAACTCAAATTTACGCGCAGACAGCACAGACTGTCAAGGTGGATGCGGCGAAAATCCTTTATAAATCGACGTTTGAAGCGAAATTGAGTAGAAGAAAATGGATCATGAATTGCCCCCGGCTTGGGGGCAGGCTCGTCGATCGTCCGGCTTTGGCCAAACATTGGGCGAGAATGACAGGTTTGACCTAGCTTCGCTCGATAACGTCCGTGACGGCGACCACGCCTGAGTTTTTCTCCATCTCCTCGCGCGAAGATGTCGTGGTGTTTTGAATGCCGGCCAGCCGGAGCCTGAATTCGTCGGGGTTGGTCGAGCCGCGCAGAGCTTCGTCCAGCGTGACGAGGCCCGATTGGTAGAGGTAAAACAGCGATTGGTCGAAGGTCTGCATCCCGTATTGCGAGGTGCCGGCGGCGATCGCGTCGCGGATGTTCGCGGTCTTGTCTTCGTGGAGGATATAATCCCGTATCAGCGGTGTCGAGACCAAGATCTCGACTGCAGGAATTCGGCTATTTCCCTTTGCCGACTTCATCAGCCGTTGCGACACCACCGCCTTTAGCAGCCCTGCCAACTGTAATCTGATCGATTTTTGCTGATACGGCGGGAACGCCGAGATAATTCTTGTCAGCGTCTCTGGCGCGTCCAGTGTGTGCAGGGTTGACAGGACAAGGTGGCCGGTCTCGGCGGCGACGAGCGCCGTCTCGATCGTCTCCAGGTCGCGCATTTCGCCTACGAGTATCACATCGGGGTCCTGACGAAGCGAGCCGCGCAGGGCTTCGGCAAATGATCGTGTATCGACATCGACCTCACGCTGGGTAATGAACGACTGCTTGTCCTTGTGAAGAAACTCGATCGGGTCTTCGATCGTAACGATGTGGCAATTGCGGGCATCGTTGATGTGATCTACGATGGCAGACAGCGTGGTCGATTTGCCGGAGCCGGTCGTGCCGGTCACAAGGATGAGGCCGCGGTTTTCGTCGGCTATCTTGTTCAGGATCGGCGGCAGGCCGAGCTCGGAAAACGATTTGACCGTGTCCGAGATCACGCGGGCGACGATGCCTATCGAATTGCGCTGCTGAAAGATATTTACGCGAAAACGCCCCAGCCCGGGAACTCCATAGCCGATATCGACCTCGTAGGCCTCTTTGAAATGCTGCTTTTGGCGGTTCGACATCATTGAGAACGCCATCTCAAGCGTCTCGTCCTGCGACAGCTTGCTCACGCCCGACAGCGGCTTTAGCTCGCCCGTCACGCGAATAACCGGATTCGACCCCGCCCTGAGATGCAGGTCCGACGCCCCAAAACTCATCGCCATCCGCAAAAGATCATCGATCCGTGTTGCCATAAATCAAGAAACTAAAGGTATTTATCCGCTGCGACAGGAAACCATGCGATGATCAATCGCACCGATTGCAGCAAATCTGTCTAGCCCAAGTTTAACGCCTGTTAAACGGCGGGGTCAATGAATTTTTTCACCGTCGTCGAGGTAGCATATGGTATTATCAGCGAATGAAAAAAGCACTCCTACCAATCCTTATCGTGCTTATTCTGACAAATGTCGGATTTCCACAAAAGGATGAACGTATACCTCCGAAGCCCGAGGAACTGGAGGCCCAGACGCTAGCTGCCGAGTTCTTCAACGCGTATCGAAGGACTCAAGATATTGGGTCTCTTGTAGAACAGTTCTTCATTAAGGACTTTGAGACTAGGTTGAAGAATTGTCGGACAAGCGGCGGCTGCGGCGGTTTTGGTCGTGATTTTTGGGGAGAAGACGAAGAGCTTTCTTCGTTGTCGGCATCTGCCGATGATCATCTGAAGCGTTACGTAACTGCAGTCAATTACTTGTTCTTGTATTCGCAGTGCTATGCGCATCTTGCCAGAATCGCGTCGAAGCCTACCGCCGAATATGAACAAGGCGAGAAGATCCTGGATAAGCTGCTTCGCGGTGAACTGAAAGAAAATTCGGCGGTCCTTAAGCTAGGTTTCTTTGGTCAACATGAAGATCGGCCAGTGGTAAAGAGCCTTGCGGAATTCCATGAACTGCAATCCCGCTTAGAAACTCTTGTCGGATCTCTGCGCGTTGTGGAGAGAAACCTCCAGGCCGAATTGCTTCAAAAATTTCCGAAAACGATCTTAGATGCTCGGCCGAAGGACTTTCGCGTATACAAAGAACCGAATAGGGAGGGTTTTTTCGGTTACGCGGAAACAACCCAAATGTACGATGTATGGCCAGAAACCGACGGTTTTTTCTTGAAGATCGACATGATCCGGGAGAAGGGAACTCTTCGTATTGTTGCGGTTTATCCGCCGATGGATTGACGTTAGTATTCGATCTATCTCAAACCTGCTTAACTTCCTTTATGCTAAAATTCTCCTGAGGCAGCCCTATGTTGACGACAGTCGAAGCTGAGATCGCCCCGGATGGAACCGTTACTTTGCTTGAGCCGATCGAGGTAAAGGCGAGAGCGCGCGCGCTTGTGACGGTTTTGGACAACGGAAATGGCCAAAAGGCGGGCAATGTTGCCGCGGTGCTGGAATTCCTGCGTAATAACAGGTTACCGCCTGAATCACGCCGAAGTGCCGAAGAGATCGAGGCGACCATTCAGGAGAACCGAAATTCGTGGGATTAACAAAATCGATCTACTTCGATTCTTGCCTTGCGATATATCTGGTCGAGGAAAATCCAACCTTTCTGGCCTCGCTTGAGGACTCCTTGGCAATAGAAGGCGACGCACGTCTCTGTATCTCTCCGTTGACCGAGATGGAATGCCTGGTACTACCGTTACGGTTGCAAAGCAAAGCGCTTATTACGAAGTTCGAGAATTGGTTTGATCAAGTCACGGTTTTGCCAATAGACAGCGATATCTATCGACGAGCGGCGCAAATGCGGGCCGACCTTAGTTCCTTGAAAACCCCCGACGCGCTGCATCTGGCGACCGCGCAATATCACGGGTGCGACGAATTCTGGACGAATGACGATCGACTGGGATCTGTTGCTCCTTCATTGGTCAAGAATATTCTGAGTCCCTAGGCCCACACGTCCTTTCCCGAGTTCCTATTCACATCAGGTTTCACTCTTGCTACCTAACGGCGTAAAATCGTCTTTTCATGTCAAAAGCGGGAAAGATATTGGCTGTTGAGCCTTCGTTCGTTATTGCGGGCGGGGAAGTGGCTGTCGCGTGCGAAGGGTTTCGGGCGGAGCATGGGTCGGGGCATAAGGTGTTTGTCGGCGGAGCGGAGTGCAAGATAAGCGGGGCGTCGAGTTCGCGGGTGTTGGTGCGGGTGCCGAGCGATGCGGAAGAAGGGCTGACCAGAATTCACTTTGAGTTCAACGGGCTGCGGAGCGAGTTGTTTCCGATCACGGTCGGAAAGCTGCTGACGGACGGGATGCACATTGTGGCGAATCCGGCGGTCGATCCGTCGGACGACGCTTTGGTGTTGACGCGTTCCGGGTCGCGAGGGCAGCATCTCGAGGCGACGCTGTTTCGGCTGGAGCCGGACGGCTATCTTGACGAGATGCCGGAGGCCATTCTCAATCCAACGGGCATCGCGTTTGACCGCGAAGGCCAGATGTATGTCACGAATCGCGCGCAGGGCGAGGTTTACGCGATTGGCCGTGACGGCGGCAGTTCGGTGTTTGCGACGGGTTTGGGGATCGCGACGGGAATCGCGTTCGACGCCGACGGAGTGATGCACGTCGGCGACCGGATGGGCACGATCTGGCGCGTGTACGACGTCGGCGAATCAGAGGCCGTTGCCACGCTCGACGCATCGG
>CAZMQR010000201.1:0-5112 GCA_964568325.1 uncultured Chloracidobacterium sp.
ATGTTCAGAACCGGCGCGATTCGATAGTAGCAACGCGGGCTGACCTTGAGAAGCAGATCGCCGAGAATAAGACGTATCTAGAACGCGCCGGGCGCAACCTGCAGCACGCACAGAACCAGAAGGAATACGAGACGGCGATGCGCGAGACCGACGCCCTGCAAAAACAGATCGCAGCCTTTGAAACGCAGATCGTCGAAGGCATGGATGAGCTCGAAAGCGTCGAAAAGGAGCTCGCCGAGCGCGCCGACGAGATCAACTCGCTCGACGGCAAACGCGATGCGGCGCTTGGTGAGTTTGATTCCGCCCTGGCCGCTGACCGAGCGGAATTTGAGAGCGGTACCGGCCATCGCGAAGCGGCATTTACCCAACTGCCTGACCGCCTGGCGTCGGTCTACGACCGGCTGGCACAGCGAAGTCGTGACGGTATCGCTGTGGCCGAGGTCGTCAACGGCTCGTGCTCGGCATGCTTTATGTCGCTCCGCCCGCAGGTCCAGCTCAACGTGAAGAAAGGCGACGAGATCATCACCTGCGAAAGCTGCACGCGAATTCTCTACATCCTTCCAAAAGAAGCCGAAGCCGCGGCATAAGAAATCACCCACGAAAAACACAAAAGGCACGAACTGAGGAACCTCCTATTCGTGCCTTTCGTGTTTTTCGTGGGCAGGTCTTATTTACTCCACTCGTCGGCAACGTGGGCATCGACCTTGATCGGGACGTGTCTGACGAAGCCCTCGCCGGCTCGCATCATCGCCGAGCTTAGTTTCATCGCCGTCTCATCGGCGTCGGCCGCATCGCATTCGACGACGATCTCGTCGTGGACGATGTTGACCAGCCGTGCCGAAGTGTCGCGGATATCGTCATGCAAATACCTCAATGCCCGCTTAAGAATATCCGCCGACGTGCCCTGAATTGGCATATTCTTCGCATACCTCTGTGCCGCTCCGACCGAGGAGCGCTGTGTCGGGTCAAACGAGATCCTCGCCAGCCGCCCCGAAGCCGTGCGTGCAGCGTTCTCGGTCAGCACGCCTTTTGCGGCGTTACGCAGCCACGCGTCCATTCGCGGATAGGTCGCGAAATATCGCCGCAGCGTTTCCTCGGCCTGGCGTTCGGTTAGGCCGGTCATCATCGCGAACCGCTGTGCGCCAATGCCATAAACGACGCCGAAGTTCAGCCGCTTGGCAAATGACCTCTGTTCCCACGACACGTCCTTGGCCTTGATACCAAACACCTGTGCCGCCGTCGCCGCATGAAAATCCTCCCCCGACACAAACGCGTTGATAAAATTCTGGTCCTCCGAGAAGTCCGCCAATATCCTCAGTTCGATCTGGGAATAGTCCGCGATCACCAGCCGTCTGCCCTCAGGGGCCGTAAAGCACCGGCGATATTCGGCCTCGTGCGGTATCTGCTGGAGGTTGGGCTTGGCGCACGCAAAGCGGCCCGTCGGTGCGCCGATCTGGCGAAAATCCGCGTGAATGCGGCCCGTCGCGGGCTCGACGAACTCCAAAATGTTCTCGCCAAAGCTCGACGTTGCCTTCGCCGCCGCACGGTATTCGAGCAGCTTGGCGACCTGCGGATATTGCTCTGCGAGCGGCTGCAATTGCCACGCACGCGTCGTCGCGGGCATCGGCACGCCGAGATTTACCAGAGCGTCCGTCACCTGATCTATAGAATCAAGATTGATCTGCGGCGCACCAAAAAGCGACGCCTGCGCGACCCCCGCCGCGAGCATATGCTGCAACTCGGCTCCTGACCGTTGCTGGATCGCCGACACCTTGTCAAGCTGTTCACACCAACGCTCGCGGTCGAGATAAAAGCCGTTGAGCTCCATCTCGGCGATCGGCACGACGCACTGGTTCTCAAGTTCCATCACGTCCGCGAGGCCGTCCGATTCGATCCGCTCGTCGAGCTTGGCCTTGACCTCGGGCATGATCGCCGCGTCGCGGGCGGCGTATTCCAATTGCGAACGCGACAGCTCATTCACCGACCAATCCGAGACCTGCTCGGTCTTATCCAGCGTTCGCCCTAAAAAGAACTGCACCACGTCCGCCAGCCCATGCCGCCTATCGCCCTCGCCCGCCGCGATCAGGATGCTCGCCAGATAAGTGTCATAGACTCCGCCGACCTCGACCCCCAAATGATGCCGCACCCATTTCGTATCGAATTTCGCATTGTGAGCGATCTTCGCCTGCCTATCCGACGCCAACAGATCCCGCAGCGGCGACAACTCCGGATTTGTTCTTAACTCGCCCCCACTCGTCCCTTGTCCCTTATCCCTCGCCCCTCCGGCGAAGCCGCGCAAATCGATCACTACCGTCTTCTGCCCATCCGAAAGCTGCACCAGCCGCAGCTCGCCCTTATACGGCTCAAGTTCCGTCGTCTCCACGTCAAACCCCAACGCCGGCGCCGCTTTCAGCTCATCACAAGCCTTCCGCAACCCCGCCGCATCGTTGACCAACTCAAAATAGATCTCCATAAAAGTGCTATTGTATCCGCCGCCGCACTGCACCGCCAATTGGACGGTTTTTCTTGTTTACTAAGTCATTAGGTTTAGTTATACTTATCTCAGTTTGCCGCGGGCTGTGTGCCCGAGGGGCGGGCGGTCAGATTTTTGAGGGCTGTTTAGGGCCTTGATTGGAAATTAGAGATCTTTCGGGTGCTGAGCACGCTCACTGGTTGGGCCAGGTGCTCCCCGACGTCGCGATAGTCGCGAGCCGTATAGAAGCTTCCAGCGTGAATTCAATTCGATACTTGTCTACGGGGCATTTCGCCCAGGGACCAAGCCATAGGACCAAAACTTACGCGACCGGCTTATCTCACGGCCGTTAGGGCCGGATTCCACCCAGACAACTGAACCGATTCGCATCGCAGCGGCATTCAATAAAGATCGGCCTTAAGGCCAAGGATATTTTGTATGTCAAAAGAGCTAATTGTGAGCGTCAATGGACGCGAAAAGAAGATCGCCATTCTTGATAATGGCAAGGTAACAGAGTTTTACATCGAACGCGGCGAAGAGAATCAAGGCGTCGCGGGCAATGTTTATAAGGGCCGCGTGATGCGGGTGCTGCCGGGAATGCAGTCGGCATTCGTGGATATCGGGCTCGAGCGTGACGCGTTCCTATATGTCTCGGACTTCTTCGATGAGGAAGAAGAGATCGAGCGTATCGTCATGGAAAAGGGCAAAAAAGGCCAGTCCGACGAGGCAAAACGCGAGGCTCGCGAGCAGGTCGACCGCCAGCGCGTCGAACGCGAAAAGCAGATGGAATCGGCCCAGGAAGTCGCCGACGGCACAGTCACCGAACCGCTTTCGGATGACGCGGTTGACGAAATTCTGCCGCCGCCTACGCCCGAGGATAAGCCCAAACGCGGCCGTGGCCGTGGAAAAAAGGCGAAGGACGAAACGCCTTCAGAGTCTGTCATCGAACCCATCGAGATCGACTTTGACGCGTCTGGATTTGAGCGGATCAGCGACGATTCCGACACCGGCGAGATGTTCAAGGACGCCTATCTGCAGGAGGCGATCGTCGATCGCGTGCGGGCGGTCGAATTTGATATCGAATCGACCAGCGTTGCCGAGGTCGGTTCGCTCCTCGATGACATGAGCGGGGGCGGATTCGAGCGGATCGCCGACGAAGAAGAGGACGCCAAACCCGCCAAAGGCCGAGGAAAAAAGGCCGCAGCTGCCAAGAAACCCGCCGCCGAAAAGAAACCGAAGGCCCCTAAAGCTCCAACCAAGAAAACTGCTGAGAAGAAGCCAAAGGCCGCTTCGTCACGCTCAAAGAAAAAGGCAGCAGATGGCGAAGAGCCATTGGCCGATGCCGATGCGAGCGTTCGCGAATCGGACGGTAATGCCGAGATGGCCGTTCGCCGCGGCGGGCGAGGCCGTCGCCGCAACGTCAAGCCCAAGGGCAAGGGCCACGCAAACGGCGATGCCGACGAGGCTAATGGCGACGAAATCATCGAGAACGGCAATGCCGTGAGCGTCGAGGCCGAGGACTCACCCGAACCAGCCGAGGCCGTCGAGCCGCAGGCCGATGGTGCAGGCATTTCCGAAGAAGAAACACCCGAGCCCGTTGAAACGACCGATGGTGACGGCGAATCGGAAACCCGCTCAGACAACCGTTCTGATCGAGGCCGCGACAGAAATGACCGTGACCGGAATCGACGTGGTTCGCGGGGAGGACGTGACCGGAATGGGCGATCAGACGGTCGTCGTGATCGAGGGCCGCAGCCCGTGATCTCGGACCTTCTCAAGGAAGGCCAGGAGATCTTGGTGCAGATCGCCAAGGAACCGATCGCCAAGAAGGGCGCACGCATCACTTCGCACATCGCACTTCCGGGCCGCTTCCTCGTCTATATGCCGACGATTGAGCATCTCGGTGTCTCGCGAAAGATCGAATCGTCCAACGAACGCAGCCGCCTTCGCACGATGCTGCAGAAGATCCGCCAGGATCCCGATATCCCGCAGGGCGGCTTCATCGTCCGCACGGCCGGCATCGGCATCTCTGAGGAAGACCTGCGTAACGACGCCAAATTCCTCGCCCGTTCGTGGCAGGACGCCAAAAAGGGCTCCGAGAAGAAAAAGTCGCCCGCGATGGTCCATCAGGACCTCGACCTCGTCCAGCGGTTGCTGCGCGACCAGTTGTCAGAGGATTTCACGGCCATTCGCGTGGACAGTGAGGAAGAGTATCTCCGCACCGTCGAGTTCATGGAACGCATGGCCCCGCGGATGGTCAACCGCGTCAAGCTCTACACCCGCGACGAGCCGATTCTCGACTATTACAACGTCCAGGAAGAGATCGACAAGGCGCTGAAACCGCGTGTTTGGCTCAAATCCGGCGGCTATCTCGTCATCAACCAGACCGAAGCCCTCGTCTCGATCGACGTCAACACCGGCAAATTCGTCGGCAAGGGCAACCAGCGTCTTGAGGACACGATCACCCGCACTAATATGGAGGCGGTCGAAGAGATCGCACGGCAAATTCGCCTTCGCGACCTCGGCGGCATCCTCGTGCTCGACCTGATCGACATGGAAGACCGGCGCAATCGGCACAAGGTCTCGCAGGCCCTGCAAGAGGCACTGCAAAAGGACAAATCACCCACTAAGGTCTTGTC
>CAZMQR010000202.1:0-5108 GCA_964568325.1 uncultured Chloracidobacterium sp.
AGAATGCTTCATCGGGCTTTTGGCACTACGCCGACGCATTCACCTACAACGCCGCCGGTGCAGTTACGTCGATGCAGCTTGGGAACGGGCGTTGGGAATCGACGGTTTTCAATTCTAGATTACAACCCACACAGATCGCGCTTGGCATTACGCAGAACGCGACCAATCTTCTTGATCTCGATTTCGGTTTCGGGACAACCGCGAATAGCGGAAATGTTTTAACGCAGGACATTACCGTGAAACGCAGCGGTCAGTCTGATTTAGTGTTTAACCAAACTTACACTTACGACGAATTGAACCGGATCGAGTCAGCAGAGGAAAAAACCGGGATAACCACAAACTGGAAACAGGTCTATTCGTTCGACCGCTACGGGAATCGCAACTTCACGACCGGAACTACGTTTCCGACAATATTAAACGCGATAACGAATCCTTCGATTAATCCGGCCAACAATAAATTTTATCCGGGGCAAGGATATAGTTATGATTCCGGCGGCAACCTGACAACCGACGCGAATAGCCAGACATACGTTTACGACGCTGAGAATAGACAAACCTCTGTATCAAACGGGGGCGGGTTGATCGGTCAATACTATTTCGACGGAGACGGAAAACGAGTAAAGAAAGTTGTCCCGACCTCCGGCGAAACGACTGTTTTCGTTTACGATGTTGGCGGCACACCTGTTGCAGAGTACTCGACGAATGTCATGTCCGTGGAAGACGCAAAAGTTCAATATCTAACTAATGACAACCTCGGGACACCTCGAATAAAGACAGACGCAAACGGTGGCATCACATCCCGATCCGACTACCTGCCCTACGGTGAAGAGGTCGTAGCGCTTGGCAATCGCGTTCCTGCGGATAAGTACGTCGCTGATGATGTCAAACAGGGCTTTACGGGTTATACCGACGATGAAGAAACTGGATTGGACTATGCTAAGGCGAGAATGTATTCCGAGAAATATGGCCGGTTTACAACCACGGATCCTATTTTGATGCATCCTGAGCGGGCGTTAGATCCTCAGCAGGTCAACCTCTATGCATTTACTCGTAACAGCCCGACGTCCCATATTGACCCAGACGGGGAGAAGATCGAAGATGCTCATCTTAGAAGTAATCAGGACTATCAAAAATGGAAGGACAAATGTTTTCAAACTAACGCCTGCAAGGCTCAGTGGACCAAGTATGACAAATTGGAGACGTTTACAGTTTTGATCCACGTTACTGACCGCGGAAAGTTAAATAAAGGCGCAGAGGTTAAGAACTTCGTGTTCGATAAGGAGAAGAACTTCGTAGGGGTAACGATGGAATTGGGCCTAGACCTAGGCGGTGCGGGTGGCGTTAATACTTCTGATTATCCGGTAACCGGCTTGTTCATCGCCGAACAAGGGGCAGGTGAGAAGGAGAGAGCCGTGGCAAAGATCGGTCATGAGTTTGGCCATCTTGATGACTTTGTTTCGCTCGGCACTGCTTTTTTTGAACAGGAATCCGCACGAAGACCCTATGCCGCTCGGTTGAAGGAACTTGAGCAGAAGGGGTTGCCGTACGAGCAGATTTTTACCGATTCCGAGATTATCAGACTCGGCAGAGTATTCTTCGATAAGACTGGCCACACGGCAAGCGCCTTCAGCCACATTCGAGAAAACAGAGCCGAGGCAAACAACATTCCTATAATACGACAGCTTTCACGAGAAACGAATACCCTTCAAGCTGCCACGAGATTGTCTAAGAATGTTCCGAAATACTAGGTAACGAGATGTCAATCTGTTGTAATTTCCTTCGTTGGCTGATCTGTTTATCGAGCGTGATTCTTGTTCTGACGTCAAGCCAATCAGTCGGCGCCCAATTATGCGTTGCGGACACTGTGACGATCGGCTCTTTCGAGGGAAGAATTGTCTTAGCTAATCAGACTCCTATTCGGAATATCAAGATTCGATTACGGACAAATTCTGCGAAGGAGAAGTTTGTCGGCGAAACTACGTCTGATGCCGATGGTAGGTTTAGGTTCGATAATATCCGTGTGGGAAAATATCGCGTGGTTGTTGAAGGCATTGACGGCCTTAAGAACCTAACGGCTAATATTAGGTTGCGGACAAGCATTGCCGACTCCTCTAATATTGGGTTGAAAATCATCATGGCTTTGGCATTCTCGGAGAAGTGTTCGAACATTGAGCCGTTGATTTTGGAAAAAGAATAGGACGGGTTTAGTAACTGCGATTCGGTTCAGTCATTTCCAAGCCGCGACGTACACCACCCGAACGAACGCGCAGAAGTTCGGGCGGCTGACAAACGACATCTTAGGACGTGTGACGGGGCATAAGCAGACTACGGACGGACAGCAATATACGACGGGCTACAGCTACAATCTGGCTGGTGCCTTGATAGAGGAAACATATCCGTCGGGGCGGGTTGTAAAGAATGTGCTCGACAACTCGGGCGACCTTTTGATAGTCGAGAGCAGGAAGAATGCTTCATCGGGCTTTTGGCACTACGCCGACGCATTCACCTACAACGCCGCGGGTGCTGTTACGGCGATGCAGCTTGGAAACGGTCGTTGGGAATCGACTCAGTTCAATTCACGCCTCCAACCGACGCAGATCGCTTTGGGAACCACGCCGGGAACGACAGACAAACTCAAGCTCGAATACGGCTACGGCACGACGGCGAATAACGGCAATGTTCTGACGCAGGACATCACTGTCAAGCGAAGCGGGCAGTCCGATCTCGTGTTCAACCAAACATATACATACGACGACTTGAATCGTCTCAAGATCGCAGAGGAAAAGACAGGAACAACGACAAACTGGAAGCAGACGTTTACATTTGACCGATACGGCAATCGTCGTTTTGACCAGTCGAACACTACGGTCCCGGCTTCGTTCGCAAATCCGAACCTGACTAATCCGACATTCAACGCGTCGAACAATCGCATGGCTTCGGGACAGAATTGGACATACGATGCCGCCGGAAACGTTACAGTCGACCCTGACGGGCGGACCTTTGCCTACGACGCCGAGAATAAGCAGGTCGAGGTCAAAAACTTGAGCAGTGCGACCATCGGAACATACTATTTTGACGGCGACGGAAAACGCGTAAAGAAAGCTGTGCCGTCCTCCGGCGAAACGACAATTTTCGTTTACAACGCAGGCGGTAAGCTCGTTGCGGAGTATTCCACGAGTGTCGTTCCCGTAGAAGATGCCAAAGTCCAATACCTCACAAACGACAACCTCGGAACACCTCGAATCAACACAGATGCAAACGGAACCATAACTTCCCGCTCCGACTACATGCCCTATGGCGAAGAAATAGTTTCCCTCGGCGGACGTTCAAGCGCAGAGAAATATGTTACTGATGATGTGAGACAGGGATTTACCGGCTATGAGAGAGATGGTGAAACCGGTCTTGAATATGCCCAAGCCAGGATATACACCTCCAAGCTTGGAAGATTCTTATCAGTTGACCCGGGGAACATAAGTTCAAATCGATTGGAGGCCCAGAGTTGGAATGCTTATTCTTACGTAATCAATAATCCTTTGATTAACGTGGACCCGAGCGGGCTGATCTACTTGCGAAAAGGGGACACCATTTATTGGGCTAATGATAACCAATGGGCTGATTGCCAGAAAGATAGGGCCTGCCAAAAGAAGTACAAGGGTTACGAAGTTATGCCATATGACTCCATAATAACGGTTTCGCCGGATGAGAATGGTGAGTTCTACGCGCTTGCCGGTCAGCAGGTTCGGTTGGGTAGGGGGCGCGAACTTATTCCAGTGTCTAGCACGCCTAGCACGAATGCGGGATCGCCTTTGTATCAATTGCTCGACGGATTTGAGAACGAAGGAGCGATGTGGTTTTGGAGGCCCGCAATCTACGGAACCGGAACAGTGGTCATCGCCGTTTTCGGGGCACCGGTGGTAGCCGGCGAGGCCCCGCTCGCAGGACTCGCAATTGAGAATGCGCCTAGCGTTACCACGCTCAATCTAACCCGCACTCAGTTCACTGCAATGAAGGATCTTGCTGTAAAGCTAAAAACTCATCTTAACGAATCCCACCTTCAAGCTCTTACTCGAGATCTCTCGGGGAACCCTGTGTCAAGGGGCGGTGGCCGAGTCTTTGACCATTTCACCGAGGTTGCCGACGCGGCGCGCGGAGCCCGAAGTCAAATCGCGACGCTAAAGGGATCACTCAAAAATCCGAATCTGGGTGGAGTCGAAAAGGAGGCTATCAACGCAGTGGTACAAAAGGCACAGGCCGTAGTCAGCCGAGTCGAGGCTATTATTAGGAGTCATTAGATGAGAGTTTCAGGGAAGAGCCTTTCTGAATTAGTTCCAGAAGAACTTGCGTATGATGCCGAAGCCAGTTCTCCCTTGGTCGCGCAGATTAGCAAGGTTTCAAAAAAACCGGTTAACACACTCACGGATAGCGAGTTGCGAATGACAATTGGTCAGCAGGTAGGGCTTGATTATTTGGTCCCATTTGCAATCGATCGTTTATCTGAAAATCCATTCATAAAAGCCGATAATTATTATGGCGATCTATTATTGTCGGTCTTGGCTATACCCTCAGTTTTTTGGCATGCCCAAAGAGAATACTACTGGATCCTGTACGAAATTGTGACCGGAGTGCATCCGCTGATTGCGGACTTAGAGGCGGGCGTAACTTCTTTCCTTTCAATCGAAGATAAAATCGACAGGTCGAGAGAGGACGGACGTCCGTGACCGACGAAGACAACGACGTCACCACCTCGACCGAGTATGACGATCTCGGACGGCCTGTAAAGGCCATCACCGCCGACGGCACCGCGCTCGAAAGCTGGACGCAGACCGAGTATCACGACGCCGACCGCTACGTTGTGGTCAAGTCCGACATCGAAACGCTCGACGACGGCAGAAAGGTTGTCATTCAGCACTACGATCAACTAGGCCGCGTACGCCTTTCGCGGACTTTGGAAGATGCGTCAACCGAAGACCCGGATGATGAGACTGACGGGATCAAGGTGCAAACACGTTACAAGAGCGTATCGGGATATACTTATCAGCTTGCTTCCAACCCCTACCGCGCCGCTACTTCGACTGCCGAGACCGACGCGACGATGGGATGGACGCGCT
>CAZMQR010000203.1:0-5106 GCA_964568325.1 uncultured Chloracidobacterium sp.
GTCGGTTCTGATGGCGATATCCTTGACTCTCGGCGTGATGAACCTGCTGCCGATCCCGATGCTCGACGGCGGCCAGATAATGGTGCTCGGCATTGAGAAAGTGATGTCCTGGTTCGGCAAGACCTTGTCGATGGTCGCCCGCGAACGCATCCAAATGACGGGCCTCGCCATCGTTCTGCTGCTGATGGTGACCGTGATGTTCTTTGACGTATCGAAGTTGGTTGGGAAATAGTTTTTGCCGCGGATTCGCGGCAAAGTTCTTATGCGAGTTACAAGGGCCGTTAAAGTCCGTGACATCCAGATCGGCGGCGGTGCGCCGGTCGTTGTGCAGTCAATGACAAAGACTGACACGACCGATATTGACGGCACCGTTAAGCAGATCAAGGAGATGGTCGAGGCGGGCTGCGAGATCGTCCGCATCGCGGTGCCCGACGATGATGCGGCCGCAGCGATGTATGAGATCCGCAAACGCACCGACGTGCCAATCGTTGCGGACATACATTTTCACTACAAGCTGGCACTTAAGGCCCTCGACGCCGGCATTGACAAGCTCCGCATCAATCCCGGCAACATCGGTTCGATCGACCGTGTCCGCGAGGTAGTCCGCGCGGCCGAGGCAAGCAAGGTCCCCATCCGTATAGGCGTCAACGGCGGTTCGCTCGAAAAAGACCTGCTCAAAAAATATGGCTCGGCGACGCCCGAGGCGATGGTCGAGAGTGGAATGCGGCATATCCGTATCCTTGAGGATCTAGGCTTTTCCGACACGATCATCTCGCTCAAGGCGTCAGACGCTACCCGCATGGTCGCCGCCTATCGGCTGATGGCCGAGAAGGTCGATTATCCGCTGCACCTCGGCGTAACTGAAGCAGGCACGCCGTTTGGCGGCACGATCAAATCGGCGATCGGCCTCGGCATTCTTCTGCATGACGGCATCGGCGACACGATCCGCGTCAGCCTGGCCGCCGAGCCGCACGAAGAGGTCCGCGTCGCGTGGGAGATTCTCAAATCGCTCGAACTCAGAAAACGCGGTGTGACCGTAGTCGCGTGCCCGACCTGCGGGCGGCTGGATATCGATAACTTTGTCGAGATCGTTACGGAGGTCGAGCGCCGCCTCGCTCACGTCGAGGAGCCGCTGCACCTCTCGATCATGGGTTGCGCGGTAAACGGCCCCGGCGAAGCACACGACAGCCAGCTTGGTATCACATTCGGACGCAATGTAGGGATGATATTCAAGGACGGCGTCCCGATGCGGCGTGTTTCGGGCGAGGACATCGTCGAGGAATTCGTCAAAGAGGTCGAGCTGCTACGCAAAGAAGGCTTCCACGCACACAATGTCTCGGCCGACAAGCCGCTCGTTCAGATCACCTGAAAATTGCCCACGAATTACACGAAATACTCGAAAAGAAAGACATTCTATATTTCGTGTCTATCTTGTATTTCGTGTATTTCGTGGGCACTCTTATGGGTACAAGATGGTCAACGGCCACCAGGGCAGGTTCCTGAGCACACCAAAAACGAGCAAAACAACAACCGAGGTAGCCAGAAACTTGGGTGAGGTCGGCCACATTCGCAGTCCCTTTCCGCGAATAGCCGTGAGAAGCAGCGATACACCGACATACCCAAATATCACCGCCCAGAACGGCACGAGCAAATTAAAGTCGATCGCCGGGATGATATCTCCGTGAAAGAGCGCGTGAAATCCGCGTGTGAGCCCGCAGCCCGGGCATGCAAACCCGGTCATCGAATACAGCGGGCAGAGAGGAAAGAAACTCGACTGGGCCGGATCAAATGCCGCTACATAACCGGCACCCGCCGCCCCGCCGAGCACGGCCACGCCCGCCGTTACTCGCTCGATCGTGGGCGATATGCCAAATCCGGGAAAATTCTCCTGCAACTGCATCGTAATCAGGCTCTGCCGGCGGCCATCGCGGTAAACAATGCGTCTGTCGCGACGCGACGATTGATATTCACCGACAGATCTCGCCGAAGCTGTTCAATGGCCGCGAGCCATGATGCCATGTCCAGGCGGCCGGCCCGTTCCGCCATCTCCGAAATACCGATGGCAATATCACTATTGACGATCCGCGATATTTCACCGCCGTGCCGCAGCGTCCAAATATCGTGAATGACCGATTCGAGGATATCAAGATTTTTCTCAAATCGCTCCTTGTTCTTCGCGTCGTTCAGCCCCTCCGAAAAGCGGATCATCGCCGCATTGTCGCCCGTCGTGACCGCGTTGCGGACGATGTCGAGCATAAGAGCGCGCTGCTCGCGAAATTCCTCGACCTTGATCGCCAGAGCTCGGCCAACGCTTCCTCGCGACAAACGGGCCGCGAGCCGTGCCGCATCCTGCGAGAGAGCACGCTGCTCGATCAGAAACCGCTCGATCGTCTCGATATCGACCGGCGCAAACCGCAGCATCTGACAACGCGACCGGATCGTCGGCAGCAGCGCATCAGGCCGAGACGTCACGAGAAAAATGTATGACGTCGGGGCCGGTTCCTCGAGCGTCTTTAACAGCGCGTTCGATGCCCCATCATTCATTTTGTCGGCATCGTCAAGGATAAAAAAGCGCGCCTTCCCCTCGAACGGCCTAAAGTTTGCTTCCGACTCCAGATGCCTTACGGCGTCAACGAGGATGTTCCGATTGTATGCCACCACGGTGCCTACATCCGGATGCTCGCCAAAGATAACGCGCTTGTGGGCATCCTTGTCATCTGGCTTAGGAAGAGCGAACGTCGCGATGCGCTGGCAGACCGGACACTTGCCGCAGCCCTCGTCAGCCGCGGCCTCCTTGCACAGAAACGACTTGGCTATCGCAAGGGCGAACTGCCGCTTACCGACGCCTTCTTCACCGGCAAAAAGCAGCGAATTCGGCAAGCGCCCGCCGCTCAGCAGCCGCTGCAAGCGGAGCTTGGCCTGCTCATTCCCTATAAGATAGCTAAACATCGAGTGCGGCGACGACGATCTGCGTCGCTCGTTCGTGGATCTCATCCGGCGTCCCTGAGGCATCGATCACCTTGAAGCGGCCGGGTTCGCGTTCTGCAATGCCGAGATAGGCCCCTCGGACACGAGAATAAAATTCGACGGTTTCCTCGTCCATGCGATTCCGCTTTGTATGGTCCTCGTCGCGGCCCGCCATCCGAATGATCGCCGTCTCGACCGGTATATCGAAGAACAACGTCAGATCCGGCTTCAGCCCGTCCGTCGCCAGTTCGATCACCTGGTTGACCTTGTCATCGGCAAAGCCGCGGCCTGCGCCCTGATACGCAAACGTGGCATCGGCATACCGATCAGAGATCACGATCTTTCCCGCAGCCAGCGACGGCCTGATCAGCCGCTCGACATGCTGGGCGCGGTCGGCGGCGAATGACAGCAATTCCGCCATCGGTGCCACCGTATCGGTAGTTTCTAGAAATGCCGCGCGTAATGCCCTTCCCAATGGAGTGCCGCCTGGCTCACAGGTCGTAACGACATCATAGCCGCGTGCGCGCACGACCGCCGCCAGCATTCCCATTTGTGTGGATTTGCCGCTGCCGTCGATGCCCTCGAGAGTAATAAATCTACCTTTCAACTGGCCGGAGGTGCTGCCGCGGGGCGACGCTCATGTGATATTGAGGAGATCGCGTGTTTGAATATCAGAACGTCAGGGCCGCCCACATCGAGCAGGACCGAAAACTTGTCAAAGCTCTTGATCCGCCCCGCAACCGTAGCTCCCTGCAACAGGTGAATAACGACGCTGATCCGTTCGCGCCGAGCCGAATTCAGAAAGGCATCCTGAATGTTCTGGGCAGCCTGTTTTTCCATGGTCCTCCCTTAAAATAGATTACTTTTTTGTCAATTATAGCAGATTCGGCCGTCAGGACAATCGCTCGGTCTCAGCGAGGTGGAAAAGGCGTTCCTGCACAGCTTTGTCGGACCCAAATCCATCCAGCCAAACGGCGTCAGCCTCTCGCCTGAACCACGTCAATTGCCGCTTCGCGTAGTTGCGAACGTCCTGCTTCGACAGTTCGACGGCAGACTCAAGACTGCGTTCGCACCGCAAATATTCGCACACACGTCGATAAGCGTGAGCGCCGAGTGCATTCGTATCGTCTCTAACGCCCGCAGCCTGCAATTGTTTCACTTCCTCGATGAGTCCTGCCGCAAAGTGTGCCTCGGTGCGAGAGTTGATCCTCTCGTATAACTGGTCACGCAGCGGGTTGAGAACAAAAAGACGAATCCGCGACGCAAACTCCGGCGACTCTGCCCGCAGCGGCTGTTTCTCGCTGATCCGTTCGCCGGTTTGAAAAAATACCTCAAGGGCACGGATCACGCGCACGTGGTCGCGCCGTTCGATCTTTGTTGCAGCGTCCGGATCGACGCGATCGAGCATCTTGTGCAGATGTTCGGCCCCGCGGCGTGCCCGTATCTTTCGCAGCCGCTCACGCAGCGCCGCATCCGTCCTTGGACTCTCAAACAGCGGCTGTCGCAGCGTTCTAAGATAGAAACCGGTGCCACCGACGAGTATCGGCGTCTTGCCCCGCGATTCGATCTCGACGATCTTGACCGTCGCATCGCGTGCCCAGTCAGCGGCGGTGTAATTCACATTTGGATCGACATAATCGATCAGATGATGCGAAACGCCGCGCTTTTCCTCATCGTTCGGCTTCGCCGTGGCGATCTCGATCCCACGATAGACCTGCACCGAATCGAAATTGACCACCTCACCGCCAACCTTCAGCGCAAGCTCTACCGCAAGGGCGGTCTTTCCCGAACACGTCGGCCCGGCGATGGCGTAGATCCGTTGTGACACGAGGTTCAGGCTATCACGAAGCGACGCCGGCCGCTTAGGACAGGAAAGAACGAGCAAGGCCGAGGAGAAGAAGGAGCACGAGAATAACTAGCGATCCGATTACCTGCTGCCTGGAGAATCTCATTTCGCGTCGAACAGGAGTGCGGGATTTATCTTGAACTGCAGCATCTTAGCCGTTTCTCGGCCACCGTCGCCGCCTTTTCGCTGCATCGCTATGCGGCCGATCTTTAGATTGCCGATCCGGGTGATCTCGACCTTGCCCTCGCCGTAGAATTTGATCACATCATCAGTATTTCGCAGCGTCCAACGCG
>CAZMQR010000204.1:0-5081 GCA_964568325.1 uncultured Chloracidobacterium sp.
ATATGTTTTTAGCGACTCGGGAAGTGAGACATTCATTGTAGTTGTTGCCATATTGGTACTTTATCAAAATGGCATTTATTGTCAATATTTGGCCGATTCATAAAATTCCTCGTGCTGCTTTCGAGCCTTGCGATAGGCGGCGTGGCATTCGGGATGAAAGGCCAGCGATGATACTGTCGGCACGGAAAAGCTGTCGATAGAATCTATTTTGCCAAGACTTTCGAGTGCAAGCAAAACCGCGCCGCGCATTGAGGCCTCGGCCGTTGAGTTTACCAGCAGATCGCGGCCCAGAACGTCCGCGATGATCTGCGTCCAGATGGGCGAGCAGCGCAGAGCGCCGCCTGACGCGACGATGTGTTTGATCTTGCCGATACTTTCTAGCCGGTCGTGAATGGCGGCAAACCGGTATGCGACCGATTCCATCGCGGCCTGCTCGATGTCGATGGTATCGTGCGAGGCGTTAAGACCGAGAATCGCTCCGCGGGCGTCCTCGCGATAACCGGTCGAACGTTCGCCGAAGAAGAATGGCATTACAGTAATGCCGTGCGCAGCGGCACCGCGTTGCTGCATCTTTTCTTCGGCGTCATTTGGAATTGTTAAGGTCGCCCTCAGCAGTTCGTAGAGATTTCCACCGTCCGACAACGCACCGCCGACGATCACACGCCGGCTGTCGATGCGATAGCACCACAGCCCGTCGGGGATCTGCTTTGGCGGCTCGCCCTGATAGGCGACGCGCATCGCGCCGGACGTGCCGACCATCAATGCCGTGCGTTCCTTTGTCGTGCATCCCGATCCGATATTGTCTGCCGCCCCGTCGCCGATGGCCGGAAATATCTCGGCATTCTGCAAAGCGCGCCATCGACGTTTGTATTTGCGACGGAACTCAAAACTGTGGCCCTTTCCCCACACGACTTGCGAAAGATTTCCGTGCGACAGGCCAAGCGCGCCGATCATAGGTTCGTCCCACGAGTTGCGGTGAATGTCGAACAAGCCCGTCGCCGACGCCATCGAGATGCTCGTAAACATCGGCAATGGGTCGGGTTTATACGCCTCGCGAGTACCGGTCATGTGACTGTCGCCGATCCATTCGCTGAACTGAAAGAACGGCATTGCCTTTGGGTCGATCAACTGACTCAGCAGATAGTCGGCGAAGGAAACCCACATCGCGGTCCGCTTATAGATATTCGGAAACTCGGCCTTTAGCCATAGTACTTTCGCGGGCCAAAAGCTCGAGTGGAAATGCGCGCCGGTGCGGTCGTGGACCGACGGCTCGTCAAACCGTTGCTTGAGGACATCCGAGTATTGACGGCTCCGGCGGTCGGCCCAGCCGAGAACGGGCGTCGTCGGCTTACCGCGATAATCGACGCCCATCAGGCTGTGCCAAAAGCAGCTTATCGCGACAGCTTCGATCTCACCTTGTCCATGTTTACTGAGCACCGAGTCGATCGCCGAGACGACTCGCGAGATAAGTTCATCGGCGCCGAATTCGCTGCCTCCGCTGTAAGTATTTGTGAACGAATGTTTGAGCTTGACGAACGAAAGCGGCCTTATTTTCCCAACAACATCAAATAGAGCCGCCCTGACACTCGATGTGCCGATGTCGAGGCCGAGGATCAGTGGTTCGTTCATAACGATAGGGCAAGTTTACCTGACACGAACGGCCATTGTCGCGGTCGTGCCGATGGGCTATCATTATCGCGATGAGGCGGTGCCCTAACTGCAGTAACGAGAATCCGGACCAGATGGCTTTTTGCCTGAACTGCGGCCGTGAATTGCCGGTTGAGTGGAATCAGTTCGACAAGACGACCGATTCGCTGCACGCCGGCCCCGCAACCATCGGCACGCCGAGCGTCGAGACTCGGTTCTACCGGCAGCCGGCAGAGACAGGCTTTGGCACGCAAGCCCAGCCCAAACGGAGCAGTCGGCCGGTCGTGCTTGCGGTCATCGCGTTGCTTGTCGGTGGGATCGGCGTCGTCACTGCCCTCGGTCTGGCGGGCTGGTATTTTTACAAGCGAACACCGTCACCCGTCGGCCTGGTTCCGCCTTCCGAGAACACCAACACCGCGAATGCCAACGCAAGCCCAAAGCCGTCGTTCACGCCGCCGACCGAACCGACAAAGACCGGCACCTTCACCGTAGCCGCCAACTCAGGCTGGCAACTCTCCGAGATCGATACAGTTCCGCGCGAGGAATTTACAACCAAGGTCACCGGCCTCATCGACCTCGCCGGCGTAAAGTCGAGGCTCACATCAAAGGGGACCAACGACGCCACGGCCAAATCGCGTCGGCTCTTTCCCGACCTCCCGGCCGGAGCATTGCTGATGCGAACGCGTTATGCTGACGGAAAATTCTCGAATGTCCAACCCGTAACGGCCGGATCGTCCGGAAATTGGCAGAATTTTGAGGACGAACGAGGCAGGTTGGAGTTTTGCGTAAACGACAACGCCCCCGAGCAGAATGGCGGCAATTTTATCGTGACCGTCAAGATGACCAAGCTGCCAAAGCCGAAAAGGAACTGATTAGCAAGAGCTCCTTATTATCCACCACGCCCCACCTAACTCGCTGAGAGTTTTATTTTTTTCTCAATCTCCTCGCGTTTGGCGGACATCTTTGCCTTCTCGTCATCGGCCGCCCATTTATAAGACGCCGCATTCCGTAAAACCTTCACAAGTGGCTTATCTAAGGTATGTACGAGGCGAGCGTCATCAAGTTGCTCCCACATTTCACTAACAGCGCAATAAGCAAATTCCGATTCCTTAATGTTGTTAATGAAACGGCCGATTGTCTCAACACGATTTCGTGAAAGAGCAATTCGGATAAACTCCTCGATTAGACCGCTAGGAACCGTCGTTACGTTGCCAATACGGCTCGCAACAAGATCCAGCGCCCATTCTTCGTCACGACGTTCCCCATGATGGAGAATGGCAGAGGATAAGAACATTACGTCGTCGTTCGATAATCCCTTTCCATCTTGCTCGGCATACGCACTCTTCATGATTTCGATGCCAAGTTGCCAATCGGAATCCTTATAGCTTAGCCGGCCATCGATAAACCTGAGAGAGACTGTTTCGGTCGAGGTCGATGCTTTCTGAAGAGCTATCTTAATCAAATTCCGAGCCTTCTCAAGGTTACCTGCACGCTCGTACTCGTCAGCTTTGGGTCGCAGTAGCCCTACCATCTCTGTGATTGGCAAGTCGAGCCAATCTGGATTCGAGGCCACCTCTCTCGCCAATCGCCCCGTTACTTCATGTTTGAATTCCTTACTTTGCGCCCATTTTTGGGCGAGGAAATCAAGGGTTAAAGGGTGAATCGATAAAGTGCCCTCCTTCGACGGCATCAGGGACAACAGCAAGCCTTTGTTCTCCAGTTCCTTAATGCCATCTGCGATAACGCTTGGCGGCTGATCCAAAGCGACCGCTAGCGTCTCCCGGTTCCAGGAGTTTTTTAAATAAGGACATAATAATGCGACCTTTTTGGCGAGTTCTGAGAGGTCCGAGAACATCGTTGAGAAGCAAAAGTCTAAGAATTCCTGTTTTGTCGCGTCATGTTTTCTTAAATCGGTTGATACCTGACGGAGCGAAGTTGATTGTCCTGCAAGCGAAGCTGCCCATTTGATCGCTAATGGTAATCGACCAGCCGCCTTCAGTATTTCGCCAACCGCCTGGTCGTCAAACGTGAGATCTGATCGACCGACTCGATCAAGCTCCTTCCTCAGTAACGTAATCGCCTCATCTTGGGTCATTTGCGGAACAGAAATCGTCCGGGCACTTAAGTTCCTACTAATCCTGCTCGTAACCAAAATCTTGATTGGTTCCGGAACCTCGTCCTTTAGAAATTGAAACACGTTGGGATCTGTAATCTCCTCAAGATTGTCTATCAACAATAATCCCCTGATGCCCTCCATGAAAGCTATCAATTCTAGCTTCAATTCCTGGGGTGATTTTCCCGTAGTTTGAATCTGCAACACCTTTGCAAGCTCGTTAAGCAACTCAGTAAATCCTGAAAAGTTTGCTTGAGTCGATGCAGAATGTGTAGTCCAGATCTTGTTCTTTGCCGACAATGAAACAATGAAATCAAACGTTCGGGCACGATAGAACCTACGCACCAGTTCGATCGCCAGAGCAGATTTTCCCGCGCCACCAACACCATCAAGTGCGATAATGTAGCTCCGTGTATTGAACGCATTCTGCAGTTCCTCCATTAGGTCATTCCTTTCGACAAACTCTAGATGATGGGGGGCGAGCAGGCGGAAGTACGGATCATCAACTTCATAGCTATAAGCATTCAAATGCTTAAAGGAGAAGCCATGAAATAAACGTTCATAATCATTCGGCGACACGCACGTTATTGTTTCGTCGCCGTTCCGCACATAGTACTTTTCTTTTTGGACGACTGGCCGACCGCCTTCCACTGGACCGTTATCCTGACACGCGACCGGGGCGCCTTGTCGTTTATGAACAAAGATAATCCAAATATCTCGATCAACTCTGGACGTCGGAAGTCGGCCTTGGAATAAGGGTATGTCTCCTGTGTATTTTCGAATTTTGTTTTTGATGGAGACTGTATCGTGGATGCAATTTCGCTGTACGCCGCACACCGTGTATTCATTGTTCACGCCAATGATTAGTGCGCCTCCATTCGCGTTATGAAAACCAAGTACCCATTTTGCTAGCTTTGCCGTCGCCCGAGGATCGCTAAGGTCGAGTTCTTCCTTGTAGTCCCAATAGTCAGTCTCATCTTTTTGCTTGACGTGTGTTCGACTTCGATCCATCAACAAGTCTGCAAGGTTAGAGGGGGCCTCTCCGGTTTGCAGCGCCTCAGTTATGGATCCCTTTAGACTCTGTAGTTTAGCCTGCTGGGTATAATCCATCATTTCCCTCCAATCTTTATTCTGGCCATCGTACCGACAGTTCAATGGCCGGAAAAGTGTTTCGCAATCCACCAACGCAGGCCAACAAACAGAAACCGATAGTCTTTCATGAACTCGGGCGGCTTTCCTTCAAAGTAGTGCCCGATGAATTGCAGGACCCAACCAACGACAAACAGCCCCAACGCGATCCGCCACAGGCCGGGAATAAAGA
>CAZMQR010000205.1:0-4986 GCA_964568325.1 uncultured Chloracidobacterium sp.
GAACAAACCGGTGATAACACGATCCCAACGATCAATGTCTCGTCGGCGTTTACCGGCGGCGGAGCGCAGATCGGGCTGAGCTACAACCGCAGTCGGATATTCGAACTCAGTAATTTTACGACGACCGCGCTTGGCAAGAATGTGCAGCACACGATCAAATTCGGTGCCCGTGTTCGACATATCAGCCTTGACGACAGGTCAGAAAACAACTTTGGCGGGACGTTCCTGTTTCCGGGCTTTTTCAGTGCTGACGCTCTGTGCGATCTCGATGGCGACAGCGTTGTGTCGCCGATAGAGCAGTATCGCTGTAAGCTCTCAGGCGCCGTTGGTGCACAGTACAACCCGACGCAGTTCACCATCACGACGGGTAATCCTTTGGCGAGCGTATCTCGGACTGACGCCGGCCTGTTTATCACTGATGATTGGCGCGTGCGCCCGTCGCTCCTGCTGAGCTTTGGGCTACGGTATGAGAACCAGACGAACATCAGCAGCAACAACAACTTTGCTCCGCGCTTCGGCTTTGCGTGGTCGCCCGGTGCCGGTGGGGCCAAGGCCCCGAAGACGGTCTTTCGCGGCGGTGCAGGTATCTTTTACGACCGCATCAGCGAGAGCCTGACGCTTCAGGCCGCCCGGTTTGACGGTGTGTCGCAGCTAAATCTTCTGGTCAGCGCGAATGAGACCGATCCGGTCCGGCGTGCGGCGGCCCTTGCACTGCTTGCACAGCCGGTGTTCACACTCAATGGCGTGACGAATGTTCCGACGCCGCAGCAGATACTGGCTGTTCTGCCGGGATCGAGTACGACAAGGCTCGTCTCGCCTGAGATCAGGACACCGTACACGATGCAGGCTGCCTTTGGCGTTGAGCGGCAATTACCCGCCAAAACGACGCTCGCGGCATTCTTTATCGCGTCAAGAACGCAGGACCAGCTTCGCTCGCGCAACATCAACGCGCCGATCTGTCCTGAGAACATCAATTGTCTCTCGGCCCCGCGTCCGGATCCAACGGCGGGCGACATTCAGCAGTTTGAATCGACAGGCAAGCTGACGCAGAAGCAGGTGATCCTGAATTTTAGGACGATGTTTAACCCGAAGATCTCGCTGTTTGGCAATTACAGATTGGGATTTGCGAATGGCGACACCGACGGCTCGTTCAGCTATCCGGCTTACAGCTATGATCTGACGGGTGAGTTAGGGCGTTCGTCGTTTGATACGAGGCACAGCTTTATGATCGGCGGAAGCATTACAGTGCCTTGGGGCATCTCGTTCAATCCGTTCATCACAGCATTCTCCGGCCGACCGTTCAATATCACGCGGGGCACGGATTCGAACGGCGACGGCGTGCTGACCGAACGGCCGACATTCGGCGAACTGCGTAACCGATGTAATGAACTAAGCCTAACGTCTGCCTTCTGCGACATTGGAAGCAATGACCCGACAGCCATCATTCCGCGGAATTACGGCGTCGGCCCGTCATATTTTGGGGTGAACCTGCGTGTCAGCAAGACGTTTAGCTTTGGCGGCGAAGGATCGGGACGCAGCGGCAGCAGCGATGCAGGTCATCGCGGCCCCGGGATGATGATGGGCGGCGGAGGCGGCGGTGGACGTCACGGCGGCGGCGGTGGGCCTATGGGCGGCGGCGGTGGCGGGAACGGCAAGTATTCGCTTACGATCGGCGTCAATGCTTCAAACCTGCTTAACACGGTGAACCTTGGTGCCCCGGTGGGCAGCCTCAGCTCGAGCCGGTTTGGCCAGTCGGTCTCGACCGGCGGTGGGTTTGGCGGCTTCGGCGGATTTGGCGGCGGCAGCGGCCCGAACAGAAGGATCGAACTCCAGACCCGATTTAGCTGGTAGGCTTTCGGTAAGCTATAATCGGACAGTGCAAGAGAGATGACTCCTCATGGTTTCATCTCTCTTTGTCTATGGAGGCCCGGTTTTGTATGAGATATTCCTGCATTGCCTTTGCACTGACAGCCGTCTTTGCCGCCGGTTCGTTTGCACAACCGTCGTCCGCCGGTAAACAGACTATCGTGGAGAAGGCCGATGGAGGTATCTCAGATGCCGTCAGCACGGCGAAAACGGCCCTTGCCGCGCATGGCGGCGACAAGCTCCGGCTGATGCGTTCGCTTGTGATCCGCGGTTCTGCCGATATCACGCCGACGCCGAGCCAGGTGATCCCGGCCTCGTTCGTGTTTGCTCTGGCCGGTGAGCGTTATCTCTTTGAACTCAACAATCCAATACAGCCGTTAAAGCAGGTTTTCGACGGCCATCGACAGCATTCGTCGGGTTATCAGTTACCGCCGATGAACAGCCTCGGCTTTCCGCTGCTGCAGAAGGTCGGAGAAAGCGGATATCCGATAACAGCCGTCGGCGACGGCAAGAAGAAGCGAAAAGGATTCAGGATCACCACGCCGGACGGGTTTTTCACAGACTTTTTTGTCGATGAGAAGACGGGCCAGATCAAGGCCTACGAATCGGCCTATGAAGTGATGGGACGCAGCGTGACGACCTCGGTCGAGATCGACGAGATGGCAGTCGTCGAAGGCGTAACGGTTCCAAAACGGTATTCGCAGCGATTTGACCTTGGGCCATTCACCGCATACGCAACCTTTAGGGCAAAGGAAATTCTGGTGGACCAGCCTGTCGCAGACGGCTTGTTCGCGATCCCGAAATAGGCTAACCGGCGAATCGGCTGTTTTGCCACCATTCAATGGTGCGGCGAAGCCCTTCCTCGAGGCCGACGATCCGCTCATAGCCAAGACACTCAACAGCAAGTCGGTTGTCTGCCTGCGAATCTTTGACATCGCCGCTGCGCGGCGGCTGGTAGCCGGCCGTGGCGTCGGCCTTGCCCGTTATCTCTTTTAGAACAGAGAAGAGCTCGTTGAGCGTTATCCTTTCGCCGTTTGCGACATTCATTGTCTGTCCGATGCCTTTTGACGTCTGGGCGGCTTTGATATTTGCGTCGACGACGTTAGCGATGTAGGTGAAGTCACGCGAGTGTTCGCCGTCGCCAAAGATCACCGCCTGGTCGCCCTTCATCAACGCATCGATAAATCGCGAGATCACACCTGAATACATGGATGACGGATTCTGTCGCGGCCCGAACACATTGAAATAACGCAGTGCAAAGGTCTCGATCCCATAGACGGAATTGAAAGACCGGCAATAGAGCTCACCGACCAGCTTGGCCACCGCATACGGCGATAGCGGGTCGGGCCGCATCGTCTCCACCTTTGGCAGCGTCGGCTGGTCACCGTATGCGGAACTCGACGCCGCGTAGATGAACCGCCTGACGCCCAAGCGGCGAGACGCGTCAAGCAGCTTGAACGTACCGTCCGCACAGATCCGATGCGTCTCAGCCGGATCCTCGACAGATCGCGGGACGCTCGGCAAAGCCGCTTGATGAAATACGATCTCGACATCGGCGAGGGCAGACTCGACCGTTGCGTCGTCGGTAATATCGCCCTCGATAAACTCAAAATCACCGGCGATCTCATCAAGATTCTCGCGAAATCCCGTAATGAAATTGTCGAGGACGCGCACCTTTGCTCCTTCGCCGATAAGTGCTTCGGCAAGATTTGAACCGATAAAGCCGGCGCCGCCGGTAACAAGGACTGTAGAAGTTAAAGACATGATCTGGTCGGCAGGCTCAGCGGCCTACACCGACGTATTCAAACCCAAGGGCTCGCATATCGTCAGGTTCATAAACATTGCGCAGATCGGCTATCCGCGGCGATGCGAGCAACTCCTTGACCTTCTCCATATCGAGTGCGCGAAACTGATTCCACTCGGTTACGATCACAAGACAGTCGGCCCCGCTGATCGCGTCGTATTCGTCCGCTGCGTATTCAATGTCGGGCAAAGAATGGCGAGCCTCATCCATTGCCACGGGATCATACGCCCTGACTGAAGCGCCGCGGGATTGGAGTTCCCTGATGATATCAATGGCCGGTGACTCACGCATATCGTCGGTCTCCGGCTTGAACGACAGGCCAAGAACGCCGACCCGCTTGCCGCTGAGATCGCCCACGAGGCCTTCGATCTTTGGCAGCATCGCGAGGCGCTGTTTTTCATTTGCATCAATAACTGCATCCACGATGCGTGTCTCGACGCCGAAGCTGTCCGCCACCGTCGTCAAGGCACGCGTGTCCTTAGGAAAGCACGAGCCGCCGTAACCGGGGCCCGGATGCAAAAACTTGCGGCCGATGCGGTTGTCCATTCCCATCCCGCGGGCGACATCGTGAATATCACAGCCGATGGCGTCACAGAGATTTGCGATCTCATTGATAAAGGTGATCTTGGTCGCGAGAAATGCATTTGCGGCGTACTTGATCAGTTCCGCTGCCTCGAGCGACGTAATGACGATCGGTGTTTCGATCAGGTAGAGCGGGCGGTAAAGGTCTTTCATCACCTCGATCGCCCTTGCTTCATTACTTCCGATCACGACGCGGTCAGGGCGCATAAAGTCGGCGATGGCCGCGCCTTCACGCAGAAACTCAGGGTTTGACGCTACGCCGAACTCGGTCTCCGAGGTCAGGTTCTCGGTCACAAACTCGCGGAGCCATTTGCCGGTGCCCACGGGAACCGTCGATTTCGTCACCAGGACCTTGTAATCTTTCATCGCCCGGGCAACGTCCCTTGCCGCCTGTTGATAAAAGCTCATATCCGGTGAGCCATCCGCCTTTGGCGGTGTGCCGACGGCCAAAAAGACGACCTGCGCCGGGCCAACGGCCTCTGCGATGTCGGTCGTGAAATGCAGCCGTCCGGCGGCTGCGTTCTTCTCAACGATAGCGTCGAGCCCCGGTTCGTAGATCGGGATGACGCCCTGTTTAAGCTTGCTGACCTTGTCCTGATCGACGTCAATACACGTAACGTCGACCCCAAACTCCGCGAAACATGCCCCGGTCACAAGGCCAACATAACCGGTCCCAACGACTGCAATATGCATAGTTCAATAACCAAACAGATACAATACTATTAATAGCGCCG
>CAZMQR010000206.1:0-4958 GCA_964568325.1 uncultured Chloracidobacterium sp.
AGAGATTGAATAGTATGACTAGCTGCTTCATGACTGCAATTGGGGATTCTAACACGGTAAAGAAACCGGCGAGATATGACTAAAACGATGTAATGGTCAATTAGTTTCAAAAAATCGCCGGAGGCATTTCCGTCCTCCGGCTTGGTTGACTACCTTGCTTGTGAAATGCTGCGGTTTCCGCGCACCGTAATGCTGCCTTCGGTTTCCAGCTTATAGAGCGGCCCGCCCTTCCCTAGACGGTAACGGCTGAGTTGATCAGTGGAACCGGTACGGACGAGGTCGATACCGTCGCCGACCATGTCCGGGCAGTTAGTCTCGATCTCAGCATCAGCATCCTCGGCGAGAGTCAGCGTGATAGTGCCGTCATCGGCGCGTGCCCGTAGCTGTTCAAATTTGCCTTCGAGGCTGATCGCGCCGTCGCCGGTCTCTGAATCGATCTCGCCCCGAAAGCCGATGACGCGTATCCGGCCATCGGTGCTGACGACCTTCAAACGGCCCTCAGCATCGCGCACGTTGATCGTTTCATCATCACCAAAAAGTTGAAGGTCGCCCGACACACCATCGACCCGGATCTCGCCCCCGGAGGTGATCTTTACATCTGAGCGGCGCGGGACAAAGATCTCGATGCGTACCTGCTTGCGATCGTTAAACAACTGTCGATCCCTGTCGTCGTCGGTGTCTTCGACCCGAAGCGTAACGCTCGAGTCCGTGTGGGTCTCGCTAACCGCGAGTGGCCGGCTCGAGCGAGGGCGGGCGAATTGCGTTACACGATACTGCACCTCGTTCTTGTCCCAACTGCGAACGGCGACTGCGGATCTGCCTGCCTCGATCGTTACGGTGGGCTTGGCTGCCAGCACAAATGAGCCGGTCTTGACCTCCATCCGCGGCGGTGCCTGGAAAAAGTTTGCGTCGAACGTGCGCGCCGCGATCTCGCCGCGACGTGCGGCCTCGTCCACGGCCCTGACGATCTCTTCATTATTCATGATCTGTTCGCTGATCTTGGCGGATTCCTTAGCGACTTTCTGCAGCTCTCTCCGATCCATATCACGTACGAACCGTTTAGCGTCGGCATCTTCGTCATCTCGCTGTTGGTTCGTGAGCAGATTCGTCGCAGGGCTGAGCGATTTGCCGTCATTCTTTCGGCTGATGGTGAGTCCGCCATTCACGCTGCTGAGCCTGATCTGAGCGTTGCCCGAGCCGAGGCGGCCGTAGAGGTCCCGCCCGACGAAGCGGCCCTTTCTGACCGTGAGGCCAAAGTCATTGCGAATATCGCCGTTGAGCGAATCGGCCTTGATCACAGCGCTCGAGTCAGACGGAATGGTTAGCATTACCTGTCCATTGACGGTTTCGAGTTCGAGGTTGCTGCCCGAGGCTACCTCGTCGAGGTCGGCATTAACGCCGCCATTTACGGTCGAGAGCTTGGCCGTGCCGCGAACATTCGACGCAGTGACCTGGCCATTGACCGCCGAGGCCTCGATCGAATTCGTCATTCCCGAGACAGTGACCGAGCCGTTGACGGTCTCTGCCTCGTCCAACACCGCGCCGCGCGGCACCATCAGGCGGTATTCCACCGTCAGCTTATCGTTGCTCTTCCATCGGTGACCGTCCTTTCGGTCGCCGTAGTCGGTCTCTACGCTAAAGGAATCTGCGCGGGCATCGATCTTGATCTCGACCTCGCTGAGGCGTTCCTTTGTATCGGCCGTCTTGACGTATTCGAGCTTGACCTCGCTGCGATCCCAGCCTTCTACGGTGACGGGGCCGTTTACGTTTGATACGTTCACGCGGCCGTTCGCCGACAGCGGATAGGTCTGAGAAAAGCGCTCCGTCTCATCTCCGCTCGGAGCTTGTGCAACCGGCTCGCTTATCACCTCGGGAATCGAGATCGCGGGCATATCGCCCTGGCTCGCGAATAGAAGTCCTGAAAAAACGATCGTATATATCCAACTCATGACGTATATCTCCAACTCAAGGGTTTAGAAGTCCGTATCTATGACCAAAACACCGGCTAGCCTCGGTTTGTGACATGATCTTTCACCGATCGAGACCGAAAGGCATTGGCGGAGAAGGGGGTCGGCACTCATGGAACGGCCAGGGTGTGCTAGTATTGACCTTTTCGTTTTCCCTCGTGAAAGCGCCAGTTTTGAGTGAGTAACACGCAAGATCCCCGCCGAATGTCAGCAGACGAGCAAATTCACCATTCCATATCCGAGGCCGATGATATGGAAGAGGTGTGGGACGAGCGGATAGAGGTCCGCGACGTCCTTCGCAATCTCATCCATCATCCCACGCAGGTCCTGACGCGGTGGAACTGGAAGACGGCCGTGATAGGTGCGATCGTGCGAGGTTCGTTCTATTTCACGGTCTATCAGGCGAGCCGGCAGACTTGGCTCGCGACGCTCACGGCCGTCGTCGTAGAATTTGCCTTTCGGTTTTTTACGACCGGCCTGGCCGGAGCTGTCGTCCAGTCATTCCGCAAGGCCCAGCCCGTTTGGCAATCGAATCTGATCGTCTCGCTGCTGCTGCCCGCATTCAGCCACGCGGTCGAATTCGTCACGCATTTTGCACAGGAGCGATATTTCGCCGATGTTCTCGCCGCCTCCGAGAATGGCGTTGCTCGCCAGCGGGCTTTTGCGATATCGGTCCTGTTCTCGGTCGTGGCCGTCTTGTTCAATCTGTATGCGATGCGGCATGGCGTCCTGCTCGTCGGCGCCCATGAGGAAACTCGGTCGTTTGGCGCCGATCTCAAGAGGATCCCGAGGCTTATCGGCCAGTTCACGTCCTTTCTGCCATCATTGATCGCCGCGTATCTGGAGAGAGGGCGGCTGCTGAATGCGTTGGCGGCATTTGCGGTATTTGGCATCACGGTCGGGACGATCCTCGGCACCTTTCGCGGCCGGTGGACTTGGGTTTACCGAACCGCGCTCGGCGCTTGGGCGTTTTTGCTGGCGGCCGTCTTGATCGCGCTGATCGGACGCTCGATAAGGCGGCGATACGGTAAGGTTTATTAGATGCTGGAACTTGTCATAGCAAACTTGCGGGTAAGGCCGTTTCGCACACTGATCAGTGTCGTGGGCGTTGCTCTGGGCGTGGCGCTGATCGTGCTGTTCACCGGATTGGCGCGCGGAATGTCCAATGACCTCGCCAAACGAGCGGCGAACTGGAAGGCCGAGATCGTCTTTACGCGGCCCGGCGGAATGGACACGATGAGCTCAAATGCAGCCGTGCCGGTAGCCTATGCCGAGCGGCTCAAACAGATCACAGGCGTCGAGGCCACGGTGCCGGTGATCCGTTATTTTTCGCCCGATTCGCGCGGGAGCTGGGGCATCAGGATGCTCGAGGGCGTCGATTTTGCGACATTCGGCAAAATGAACGGAATCTCGCTGGCTGAGGGCCGTGCGCCAAGCGCGGCGGACGAGATAATCATCGACGAGCGGCAGGCCACAGAATCCAACCTAAAGGTTGGCGGCACATTCGAGCTGTTTGGCGGCAAGCAATACAAGATCGTCGGCATTTTTTCGCCGCCGTCAGGTGCGAGGATCAAATTCTCAATTGCGGGCTTGCAGGAAGAACTGCAGACCGACAAATGCACGTACATCCTCGTCAAGATCCGAGACGGCGAGGATGACGCGGCCGTGGCCCAGCGGATCGCGGCCGAGCTGCCCGGCAACAAGATAAGCCTTACGCGTGACCTTGTGACCGACGCGCAGGAGCGCATTCCGGGCCTGAACACCTTCTTACGCATCCTAGTCGCCCTCGGCGCGTTCGTCAGCACCATCTTTGTTCTGCTATCGATGTATACGACGATCACGGAGCGGCGAAAAGAGATCGGCATCCTCAAATCTCTCGGCGCGTCAAAAGGATTCATCATCTCGACCATTGAGGGTGAGGCCTTTATGATCGGTGTTCTCGGCATCATCCTCGGCGGCATCGCCTCGGTCGCTGCGTCGCAGATCATCAGCCGCGAATTCGACCTCGCATTCGAGTTCAGCCTCGGCTGGGCCATCACCGCCGTCGCAATAGCCATCGGCGGCAGCCTCTTCGGCGCATTCTACCCCGCGTGGAGAGCGTCAGGCATCGATCCGGTTGAGGTAATGGTCAATGAATAACGGCGGTTAGCGGACGTATTCGATCGTTCCGGCCTTGGCCGCTTTGAGTTTCTGATTTGTTTCGGGGACGAGAGGGAGAAGGTCGACTATGTCGTTTGTTGGTGCGACGAGAACGATAAAAGCGAGGTCGAAACGCCCGATCTGCTGCTGATGCTCCATATTCTGATCGTTCGTCAATAGAACATCAAAGTTCGCTTCAGCCAGGCGAAGCAATTCACCATTCTCCTTTCCGGCCCAGCCCGCTTCAGGCACGGTCTGCACCAGATCGGCTTCGATAGCAAGCTTGAGCTTCTTTGGCAGGCACTCGTCGAGCAGTACCTTCATTAGTCGATAACTCCCAGCGAATGGCTCAACTCGTGCAATAGTTCCGTGGCCTGTTCACGCGTGACCGTCGGAAAGTCGTCGAGAAACTCATCGAGCGTATGTCCGCCCGCCAGATAATCCAACAGACTTTGCACCGGAACTCGTGTACCTTCGAATACCGCCGCTCCGCTCATAACCCGAGGCGAGCGTGAAATGACGGTTGTTTCTAAAGTCGCATTCATATCAATATCATACCCGATATGTAAGTGTGTCTACATCCAATCTCTAGTTTAAGACAGTTTTTAGTGCTCGGCCGGTATGGCTTTTTCTTACACGTGCGACCTCTTCGGGCGTGCCGGTTGCGACGACTTTGCCGCCGCCGGAGCCGCCTTCGGGGCCGAGGTCGATGATGTAGTCGGCGGATTTGATAACGTCGAGGTTGTGTTCGATGACGATGACGGTGTTGCCGGTGTCGACGAGTTTTTGGAGCACGTCGAGCAGTTTGTGGACATCGGCGAAGTGCAGCCCGGTCGTAGGCTCGTCGAGGAT
>CAZMQR010000207.1:0-4957 GCA_964568325.1 uncultured Chloracidobacterium sp.
CTCCCTCCGCAAAAGATCGCCGCCGAGCACCTCGAGACGATAAAGCATTACACAACGCTGCTCGCCCGTGCTCTCAACGTGAAGGGCCTGATGAACATCCAGTTCGCGATCAAGGACGACCGCGTTTATGTGCTTGAGGTCAACCCGCGTGCGTCGCGGACCGTGCCGTTCGTCGCAAAAGCGACCGGCGTCCCGATAGCCAAGATCGCTTCGCTCGTAATGGCCGGAAGGAATAGGCTCGCCGACTATGACCTGCCCGATGTCCTTCCGGTGCCGATGGTCTTTGTAAAATCGCCGGTTTTCCCATTCAAGAAATTCGCCGGTGTCGATCCGGTTCTCGGCCCCGAAATGCACTCGACCGGCGAGGTCATGGGCGTAGGAGCGACATTCGGCGAGGCTTATGGCAAGGCGATGGAAGGTGCAGGGTTGCAGATGCCGATGGACGGGAAAGCCTTTATCTCCGTGAATAGCGCGGACAAGGGCCAGGCCGTGCTGCTTGCGCGCAGGCTCAATAATCTGGGATTTTCGCTCGTCGCAACCTACGGCACTGCGAACCGCCTCCGTGAAGTCGGCCTCGAATGCGAGACCGTATTTAAGGTAAACGAAGGCCGTCCGAACATCGCGGACCTAATTCGGCAGGGCGAAATAGCCCTTATCATCAATACGCCGCTCGGCAAGGCCGCGGTATATGATGAACAAGCCATCCGCAAGGCTGCGTTGCAATTCAACGTTCCGTGCGTGACCACGATCACCGGTGCCGAAGCGCTGGTCGAAGCGATAGCGACTAGGAATAACGCGTCTACAGTCGCCGTTCGCAGCCTCCAGGAGATTCATTCGAGCCGCTCGCTCACTATTTCTCAGTGATCTCTGTGTCCTCTGTGGCAAATTCCGCCGGCATTCGTTTACAATAGCGTAACTAAACTCATATGACTGAATCGCATGACCGCGAGATCATCGGCGGACACCTGCTGGTGATCGGAGGGGCCGAGGACAAATATAATGAGCGGCGGATCTTAAAGAAGTTCCTCGAACTTGCCGGCGGTGACGACGCTCAGGTGCTTATAGTGCCGGTCGCTTCGGATTTTCCTGAATTTGCGGCTGATGTTTACACGCAGGCATTTAGGAACCTCGGCGTGGCCAACCCGCGTGTTTTGCGGGCGACCTCGCGTCAAGACGTGGTAAATGCCGACGTCGAACGTCTCACAGACGGCCTAAAGGGCGTTTTTATTACCGGCGGCGATCAGATGCGGCTGGTTTCAGTGCTCGGCGGCACGAAGCTGGCGGCAAAACTACGCAAGCTGGTCCGCGATACGGACATAGTCCTGGCGGGAACCAGTGCCGGGGCAGCGGCAATGAGCACGTCAATGATCGTCCGCGGGGAGCCGTCGTCGCATCCGCACAAGAACGCCGTCAAGCTGTCGCCCGGCCTTGGATTCCTCAAGAACATCATCATCGATCAGCACTTTACCGAGCGCGGCCGCATCAGCCGCCTGATCACGGCTGTCTCTTATAATCCTTACAATCTTGGGATCGGTGTCGATGAGAATACTGCGATCATTCTGGACGGTAAAGGAGTACTTGAGGTGTTCGGTCAGGGTTCGGCAACGATCGTTGACGGTTCAGAGATAACCTTTAATGAAATAGCAGAAGTTGCTGATAACGAAAGCTTTAGCGTGTGTGGCGTTCAGTTTCATGTATTACGTGATGGGCTGGTCTATAACTATCTCGAACGCCACCCGATCCAGCCGGCGAATGAGTTTCTTTTGCCAGACCTCGGCTGATTTTCGATTTGCGATTTGCAATCGCGTTGATATTACGATGACAGAACAGGAAATGCTTGACAGGACGAAGAAGTTCGCTCTGCGGGTATTGAAGCTCGTGACTGCCTTGCCAAATACGATCGCTGGTCGAGCGGTCGGCGGACAACTGGTTCGATCGGGCACGTCTGTGGCGTCAAATTATCGAGCGGCGTGTCGCGGCCGTTCGAAAGCTGAGTTTATTGCCAAGCTCGGCATCGCTGAAGAAGAAGCCGATGAAAGTTGTTTCTGGATGGAAGTGATTATCGAAGACGGGATGCTACCAAAACAGAAGGTCGAAAGCCTGCTAACTGAAGGTATCGAACTTACAAAGATCCTCGCCGCTTCCAAGATCAAAGCACGTCAGTCGAAATAGATCGCAAATTGCAAATCGCAATTCGCAAATGCCCTATGGAAATCTTAGAAATTCGCACCCTTCGCGGTCCTAATTACTGGTCCGGCTACTGGAAAAAGCTCATCATAATGCGGCTTGATATCGGGGCGTATGAGAAGAAGCCGACCAACAAGATCAAGGGATTCTACGACCGCATGATCGACGTGATGCCGTCTCTCGTGTCGCACGGGTGCAGCTATGGCGAAGAGGGCGGTTTTTTGCGGCGCGTCAAAGAAGGCACGTGGGCCGGGCACGTGATCGAGCATTTCGCTTTGGAATTACAGACGCTTGCGGGCATGGATACGGGCTATGGCCGAACGCGCGAGACTGATGATGCGGGTGTTTACAACGTAGTTTTTAGCTACGTCGAGGAAGAGGTCGGGCGTTTTGCAGGGCGTGCAGCGGTGCGTTTGTGGCTTGATCTGGCCGAAAAACGGCCGGTCGAAGCGATCAAAGCCGATCTTGCGAAAGACATCCAGGAAATGCGCGAGGTCCGTGAGGACGTGCGGTTTGGCCCATCGACCGGTTCGCTCGTCGAGGAGGCCGAGAATCGCGGTATCCCGTTCATTCGGCTGAATGAGCAATCGCTCGTCCAGCTCGGCTATGGTGTCAATCAGAAGCGCATTCAGGCGACGACGACGGTCAATACTAATATGATCTCGGTCGATATCGCGGGAGACAAGGCTGCGACCAAGAAGCTGCTCGGTGATATGGGCGTTCCGGTGCCAAAAGGGTATCGAATCCGTGAGATCGATGACCTCGAATCGACCTTAGATAGTGTAGGCTATCCTGCTGTAATTAAACCACTTGACGGGAATCATGGGAAAGGTGCGACCGTCGGTATAAAGAACCTCGACGAAGCCAATATCGCATGGGAAAAGGCCAAGGAATATTCCCGTTGGGTGATCGTCGAACAGCAGTTGATAGGCGCCGATTTTCGCGCTTTGGTGGTAAATAACCGCCTGATCGCGGTCGCCGAACGCGTTCCCGCACACGTCAAGGGTGACGGCAAGAGTACGATCCAGCAGCTTATCGACCTGACGAACGAAGACCCGCGTCGCGGCTATGGGCACGAGAATGTCCTGACGGAGATCGATATCGACGGACAAACGATGAGGTGCATCACAAAGGCCGGCTACACGCTCGATACAAAACTTAAAAAGGGCGAGATACTGCATCTGAAAACGACTGCGAATATCTCGACCGGCGGCACGGCGATCGATTGCACGGACGAGGTCCATCCCGAGAATGTGTTTCTCTTCGAGCGCATCGCTCGGATCATCGGCCTCGACGTAGCGGGCATCGATGTGATCGCACCGAATGTCAGCGAGCCGCTGAGGGCGAGCGGAGGCGGCATTATCGAGGTCAACGCGGCCCCCGGCTTTAGGATGCACCTTGCCCCAAGCGAGGGCATCGGCCGTAATGTCGCGGAGCATGTGATCGATATGCTTTTCCCGCCGGGAACGCCGGCGCGCGTGCCTATCTTTGCCATTACTGGCACGAATGGCAAGACGACGACGACGCGGCTGATCGCTCACATCCTGAAAAACAGCGGCCGCACCGTCGGGTTTACAACGACTGACGGCACATATATCGGCAACCAGCAGATCACGACCGGCGACAACACCGGGCCGATATCGGCGCAACTTGTCCTGAAAGATCCGACAGTCGATGTCGCCGTGCTCGAAACCGCACGCGGCGGCATCATTCGCAGCGGCTTGGGATTCGATCACTGCGATATCGGTATCGTGCTGAATGTAGCTGCCGATCACCTTGGCCTAAAAGACGTGAATACGCTAGAGGACCTCGCGCGTGTCAAATCGGTCGTGCCGCGTGCGGTGTCGAAACGAGGCTTTTGCGTGCTGAATGCCGAAGACAAGCTCGTTTACGAGATGAAAGAGCTTTCTGACGGCCAGGTCGTGTGCTTCTCGATGAACGAAAACCACCCGAACATCAAGCGTCGCGCCGAGCGCGGTCGCGTGTCGTGCGTTTACGAGAACGGCTACGTAACGATCCTCAAGGGCAAGTGGAAGGTTCGCGTCGAAAAGGTCACCAACATCCCGATAACCTACGGCGGCCGTGCCGAGTTCATGATCCAGAACGTGCTCGCGGCGACGCTGGCGTGTTTTGTCCACGGCGTTTCGTTAGAGGATCTGCGGGTCGGGTTGACGACATTCAATGCCGGAACCGCTCAGACGCCGGGACGACTCAATTTTGTCGAGATCGGCGATGTGACGGTGCTGATGGATTACGCTCACAATCCAGCGGGATTGCGGGGCCTCGCGAGTTTTATTGACAAGCTCGGCCGCAAATACCGCACCGTCGTGCTAAACGGCACCGGCGACCGCCGCGACGAAGATATCATTGAATTCGGCCAGATTGCCGGAGCGACCTTTGACCGCATAGTGATCCGCCGCGGACATTACCTACGCGGCCGCGACGAAAAGGAAACTTACAAACTTCTCCAAAAGGGCATCGCCAAAGCCAAGAAGAACCCGGCCGTCCGCATCATTCCCGAGAGCCGCGACGCCATCCACCACGCCATAAAATACGCCCGCAAGGGCGAACTCGTCGTCACCCTAGCCGACCGCGTGCCGGACGATATCGGGTATGTGCAGGAGTTTAGGGACAAACTGGCCTGAGCTTCGTGTATACTGACGCCATGACTGTAGATATTCCTGATAATGTCTTGGCTCAGACCGGTCTTTCGATGGAGGAACTGCTGCTGAAGTTGGCGATCGTGCTTTTTCAGGAAGAAAAGCTGACG
>CAZMQR010000208.1:0-4932 GCA_964568325.1 uncultured Chloracidobacterium sp.
TATCGGCGGAACCGGTGATCGACTCGAGCGCCGTGCAGGCTCAGTCGACTCGCACCGCTCCTCTGACCATTGCTGATGTTCTCGCCCGATTTTGCAGCAGATATGGGCGGGGCGGCCGTCATTCAGCAAAAGGCGAACGCGATGTATTCATCCGAGCGGCGGCGGCTCTTCCTGATCTCGCTCGAGGACGAGGGTACGACGATGAATGCCCACGATGCATTTCTCCGCAACCTAAATCTGATCGTCAATACGAATGACGTGGCCCAGTTGCCGCTGATCCTGAATCGTGCTCTGGGCGACTACAACGATCTCTACAATTACTTCAACAAGGCGTCAAATCTTGCGGCTGTCTAGGTTAGAGCCAATTCGCAGGCGAGCATTTCGATCTGCATGCGAGCTGCTTTTGGCCCGCTGCCGCCGACCGATGTCTTGATGGCGAGATCGGTTTCGGCAAGGCGTTTCAGAGCATGGCGTAGGCTCCGCGCATCGACTCGTCGGGCGGCGGCAAAGAACGCTTCCTGGTCGCTGTAACGCATCTTTACCACCCTGGCGACCTCTCGCCGGTCGACACCGCGCTGCATCATGTCCTTTACCGATAGCAGCGTGCGGTATTTGAACGCCATCGCGCCGATCAGCGCCAAAGGCTCAGCACCGTCGTCAAGCGTCTTTTTGAGAAGGGCCAGCCCTCGCTGCGGCCGCCCGGCGATGATCTCGTTGACGAAATAGAAGTTATCCAAAGCGCTCGAATCTGGGACGAGGTCGCCGATCATTTCTTTCGTTATCTGCCCTGACGGCATCGCGGCGGCGGTAAGCTTATCGATCTCATTCGCGAGACGAGCAACGTTGTCACCTACACGGGACAATAAGAATTGAAACGCCGACGGATCGATCGAGGCACCCGCATCAGCGAGGTGCTTGCGGGCCCACTCCGACAGCGCGGGCCCCGTGAGCGGGGCAAACTCGACCGATGCGGTTTGCTTTTCGAGCAATTTGCCCATCTTACGGACCTTATTGAATTCGTCCGCGATGAAGATGACGATGGTTGTCGGCTCGGGCGAACCGAGATAGTCGGTCAGCACAGGCTCGTCGTTCTCGGTTATCGTATCGCGAAAGCCAGTCTGCGAGATCCGAACGTCGGTGATGCGAATGACGCGGCGCTCTGACATCATTGGCAATTGTCGGGCCGACGTAAGGGCCGCCTTAAGGTTGCCCTCCGCATTCAGGCTGAAGGTCGTGTCATTAAAATCCCGAAAGTCACCCTCGCCAAACGCGCGTTCGACGATGGTCTTGGCGGCGAGTCCGCGGAGGTAGGCTTCGCGGCCGTAGAGGAGATAGACGGGCGAGAGGTCGCCTTTGCGGAGTTGTTCGCGAAGCTGCGAGACGTCCACTATTTCTTATCTTCCTTGACGCCGATGCCGTTGACAAAGGCTGAGACGGCGGATTCTGCAAATGCGCGGGCCATACGCTCGACCGCCGGATCTTCTTCGTTAAAGAATGATCGCGGGTCAGACGAAAACTCAAACGAATCGCGGAAAACAAAATTTTGGTTATCGTAGAGTATTTTGTTCTCGCGAATGTCGCGGATGGTCACAGCGGTCACGACAGTGACCTCATAGACACGCGCCCGGCCCTCGCTGTCGAGCAGAACGCCCGAGAAGTTAAAATCACGGATCGTCCCCTCGAGCACTGCATCCGCACCGATGCGAGAGGCCGTTACCTTAAGGCCGTTGCCGCGCCGGATGATCTCACGCATAACGGCCTCGGTGAATCGCGACTCGACACGGTAGCGAAGGCCCTGCGTTTCAAACTGGAACGCAGGGACGGCCACGGCTCGTATATGACGCGGCAGGCCCGATCTGGTCACAGGCTTGTAGCAGTCTGTGAAGCCTGAGACCAAAAGGACACAGGCTATGCAGGCAGATGTAAGGCAGTATCTCATTGCAGTTTTCTGAACAACTTTCGCCCCAGCCAGACGAAGAGCAGCCCGCCAAGAAACGCGGAGATGGCGCCCATGAGAACAAAGCTCCAGTCCGTAGGCGGCACCTCCTTGGGCGGCGGAATATCGGCAAAAACGGTTGTCGAGAGGGCCGCAAGCGGCAATGCGGCAAGTAGAGATCTAACTTCCATCATGGTTACCTCCGGTCTCGATGGTATTGAATACTCGCAACGCTGAGACAGTCTCTCTTACGTCGTGGACACGAACGACCTTCGCTCCTCGCACGACAGCCGCCAGAGCAGCAGCGATGCTGCCGCCCACCCTCTCGTTCGGAACTCCATCGCCGACGATCTTGCCGATGAACGACTTTCGCGACGCTCCAACCAGCATAGGATAAGCTGCAAATTCGGCTACCAGTCTATCAAGATTTGCGAGCAATTCTAAACTTTGCTCAAATGTCTTGCCAAAGCCTATGCCGGGATCGAGAGCGATCTGTTCATCGGACACGCCCAATTCCTTTGCTCTTGCTATAGATCCCGCCAATCGGCTCTTTGCGTGGGCCATAATGTCTGCCACGGGCGGCGAGGAATGCATCGTTTCGAATGTGCCGCGTGAGTGCATCAGGACGAGCCCGGCACCGGTGCGGGCCGCGATCTCAGCCAGATCGGCATCCCATCGCAGGCCCGAAATGTCGTTGACGATCTCGGCGCCGCTGTCGAGGGCTGCCTGAGCCACGAGCGCTTTGGTCGTATCAATGGAAACCGGCGTTTCAAATCGGGCCGTGATCGCTTTAACGACCGGGAGCGTTCGTCCAAGCTCCATGTCAGGATCAATGCGGATGCTGCCGGGCCGCGTTGATTCTCCGCCGATATCGATTATATCCGCGCCGTCCTCGATCATCTGCTCAGCCCGCCGTAGTGCCTCGTCGAGCAAGACGAACTCGCCGCCGTCCGAAAAGCTGTCAGGCGTAACGTTGAGGATGCCCATCACGAGCGGACGCGACGAGCGGAGCGTTCGGCGAGCGGTTTTCCAGTGCATAAACAATCAGCCCTATAGGTCATATACGACCTACAGGGCCAATTAGCAACTCGGCGATACCTAAGCCGTCGCCGGATTATTGCCGGGGATCGGCAGGATCGGGTTGTTGAACGACCCTTCGGATTCCTCCGACTGCGGCGATCCCTCGTCGTTGGCGTTCGACGGCGTCGTGCCCTCGAGCGGCAGGCCGGCGACGACGCGGCGGATCTGGACGGCATCGAGCGTCTCGTATTCGAGGAGGGCTTCGGCAAGGCGAATCAGGACATCTTTATTGTCCTTAAGGATCTTTTCCGCTCGTTTGTATTGTGTCGATACGATCTTTTGAACCTCGGCGTCGATCTTGATCGCGGTGTCCTCGGAGTAATCGCGATGCTGCGCGATCTCGCGGCCGAGGAAGATCTGCTCTTCCTTCTTGCCAAAGGTCAGCGGGCCGAGGTCGGACATGCCGTATTCGCAAACCATCGAGCGGGCAACCTCGGTCGCCTTTTCAATATCGTTGGCTGCGCCCGTCGTGATGCTGCCGATGAACATGTCCTCGGCGATGCGGCCGCCCATCGCCATTGCGATCTGGCCGAGCAAATATTCCTTTGAGGCCGAAAGGCGGTCCTTTTCGGGCAGATACATCGTCACGCCGAGAGCCATGCCGCGCGGGATGATCGTTACCTTGTGAACCGGATCGATATTCGGCACCTTAAGCCCAACGAGCGTGTGGCCGGCTTCGTGATAAGCGGTGATGCGCTTCTCCTCGTCAGAGATGACCATCGACTTACGCTCGGCACCCATCATCACCTTGTCCTTGGCGATCTCAAAATCGGCCATGGTAACGACTTTTTTGTTGTAGCGAGCGGCGTTCAATGCGGCCTCGTTAACGATATTCGCGAGATCGGCACCTGTGAATCCGGGTGTTCCGCGGGCGATCACGCTTACATCGACGCCCTCGTCAAGCGGTATCTTTCGCGTATGAACTTTCAGAATGCCCTCGCGGCCGCGAACGTCAGGCCGCCCGACGACAACGCGCCGGTCAAAACGACCGGGACGCAGCAGGGCCGGATCGAGAACGTCAGGCCTGTTGGTCGATGCCATCAGAATGACGCCGTCATTCGATTCAAAGCCGTCCATCTCGACGAGAAGCTGGTTGAGGGTCTGTTCACGCTCGTCATGCCCGCCACCAAGACCTGCGCCACGGTGACGGCCGACAGCGTCGATCTCGTCAACAAAGATAATGCACGGAGCGTTCTTCTTGCCCTGCTCAAACAGATCGCGGACGCGGCTGGCCCCTACGCCGACGAACATCTCAACAAAATCCGAACCTGATATCGAGAAGAACGGGACATTCGCCTCACCGGCGACTGCCTTCGCGAGCAAGGTCTTGCCTGTTCCCGGCGGGCCGACCATCAGGACGCCCTTTGGTATCTTGCCGCCGAGTTTCTGGAATTTCTGCGGGTCCTTGAGGAACTCGATTATTTCCTGCAGCTCTTCTTTTGCCTCATCGACACCGGCGACATCCTTAAAAGTAACGCGTTTCTGCTGGTTATTGAGCAGCTTCGCCTTGGATTTACCAAAGCTCAACGCCTTGTTTCCGCCAGCCTGCATTTGCCGCAGCGTAAATGCCAAGAAGCCCATCAGCAGGATGAACGGAAGAGCATTGACGAGAACAAGCCAGCCGAGGCCGCTTGACGGCGGTTCGAGCTTGATGACCGTATCGGTTTCCTTTGCCGCAGCGTAGATCTGGTCCCGTGTTGAATCGCTGGCGTCGAGGCGGACTGAGAACTTTGCGTCGCTGCGGTTGGTCAACTCGAGCGAATCCTGCTTAATGACAGCCTCTTTGATGTCCTTATTCTTGATCTGAGTGAGCGCGGCATCAAAGGACAATTCCTTTGGCGGCGTCGTCTGCTTGGTCTGTAGATACCAGACAAAGACGAGCGCGCTCGAGATTATCATCAACCAAAGTAGGACCT
>CAZMQR010000209.1:0-4917 GCA_964568325.1 uncultured Chloracidobacterium sp.
ATGTGCGATGCGTAGCCGGCCTGAATGCTGGAGCGTAAACTCGCACGAAGAAAGGACATAAGCAGTGCCGCAGGAATGCCCTTGCCGACCGCGTCGGCCACGACGATGCCGATCTGGTCCCCGAATATCGGGACCCAATCGTAGTAGTCTCCCGAAACCTCTTCGGTCGGAAAGAGGTAGGCCGAGATATCGAAATTCTCAACCTTAGGGTCGCGTGCAGGCAATAGCTCCATCTGCACCTGCCGAGCGGCCTCGAGCTGGGCCTCGATACGCTTTTTCTCAACGACCTGATCGTGCAAACGCACTTTTTCGATAATGATCGCGACCTGCGAGGTCAGCAGCTGCAATATCGCGAGATCGTCGTCGGAGTATGCATCCAGATGGTCGCTCTCTAGGTCAAATGCACCTATGACACGATCGTTCGAGATGATCGGGGCGACCATCTCTGACCGAGTTCGCTCACGGGCGGCAAAGTAGCGCGTATCTTTGCTAACGTCATGAGAGACTATGGCCTTTCCCGTTTGAGCGACGGTCCCAATAAATCCCTCGCCCATTTTAAGCCTCGGTTCAATCAGCTCAAAACTGATCTGATACCCACGAATGACCTTTGACTTAAAGACGTATGGGCTCTCGTCCTCGGGGCTGAATTCGATCAGATAGATGCCCGCCGCATCGTATGGGATCAGCGACCCGAGCGTGTCCATCACGAGATTCAGCACTTCATCGAGGTCGAGCGAACGGCTGATCGTCTTGGTGATGTCGAGCAGCATCCTGAGCTTATCGACGGTGGTCAGGCTCTCAGACGTAGTTTTTGATTTCGTGCGAGGCATTGTCAGTTCGCGGAAGGGCGATTATACATCATTGGGATCGGCAAGGCCTTGCTTTACCTTGTATTCAGCCCACAGGCGAGACACCTTGATGCGGTATTCGACCAATGCCCGGCTAACGGCAAAATGGCGTGCGATCTGCTGCGACGTCAGGCCCTCGGCGACCATCCGTTTGACCGCGGTGTACGGGACTAACGCCGCCGCGCCGGTCGAATAGGCTTCTTCCTCGATCGCGTGGTTGTAATCGCGGGCGATGACCTTGCCGTCTTTGCCGCGCGTCTCGACCGCCAACCGACTCGGCTTGTGGCCGAGAAAGACGTGGCAGATCTCCTCCATCAGCGTGGCATTCTGACGATTGCGGCTGTGCGTTGGGTTGAGGATTATAAGGCGTTCGCCGCTAGGCAATGTGTGCGACGCGGCACCGCCCGACCATAGGTCTTTTCCTTCGCCGGTAAGGTGCTCGCGCGTCTCGTCCGAGAGCAGCGGCTCGATCTCATCGAACGACGCGACAAACAGGTTCGCAAATCGAGCCAGGCTGAACGGATCAAGCCGCTGGTGATCGAAGCGAAGCCCCGCGAACTCGCGGAGGCCCTGGGCCCTGACCTCATGATGACGGCCCTTCTGCGTGGGCGGCCGATCCGAGGCCGGCGTTACTTGCCGGTTGGCCATTAATCAGCCGCGGCAGCAGACTTCGACCCGCCAATGATCAGGCCGATGGCCGCGACGAAGATCGAAATATACTGCAGAAGATTCCCCAGGAAGTTACAAACTGAGCCGATCGTCCGGGCCGGGCTATCGATCGAACTGATCAGGAAAGTAAAACATACCCAACCTATCAACCAGAAAAAGAAGCCCACGAGAGCAAGTCCGAGCGCGGCGAATCCCATACCTTTCATCTTTCTCCTCCTTTTCGAGCAAAGGCCCGAAACGACCCGATGATAGTTGATTACCGGCCGGGAGACAACGCCTTATACGACCTTGAATTCCGAATCGACGTCCTCGGTCGACAGAGCAACCCGATAGTTTTTCGACTGCTTCTGTTTCGTTATCAGCAGATCGTCCTTCGTCTTGAGCAGGTCGGCGCGGTTAAAGACCGATATCTCGAAGTTGTAGCCATGGGTGATGGCATCCTTCGGACAAGCCTCGACACAAAAACCACAAAAGATACATCTGCCGTAATCGATGTTGTAAACCTTCGCGTAACGCTCGTCGCGGCCGATACGCTCGGAATAAGGGCGAGGATCATCAACCGCTTCAATATATATACAATCCGACGGACATGCCGCGGCGCAAAGGTAACATGCCACGCATTTTTCCTTGCCGTTTTCATCGACATGCAGCAGATGCTGCCCGCGATAGCGTGGTTGGACGGTGACCGGCTCGTCCGGATATTGAACGGTCCACTTCTTTCGCGGGACTTCGGACAGCGTCCGTTTCATGCCCTTGACGATGGCGACACTCGATCTTAGGACTTCTGCTACGACTGACATAATGCTCTAACGAAGGTTGCTCAGAACGCCAAAAAACACCTGCATAATGATCAGCCCAATGCCGAGAATGGTACCGATGGCTCCGGTGATCAGGCCGACCAGGGCGAACGTGCGGCCGCCAAAATTCGCAGGGTCCTCATCCGCCTTTTTCTTGGCAATAAAACCCATGATCGCACCGGCTGGCCCCGTGAGGATCGATATGCAGCAAAGGCAGCTCAAAATACCGCAGATCATTGAGGCAATCGCCAGTCCCTGGCTCTGGCCACCAACGCCCGTCACCGGAGGGTTGAACGGAGTGTTCGAACCGATCTCCTGATTCTGCCAGGCCGGCTCAGGTGCCGGAGGCGGCGTCCATTGCTCGACAGGAGCGGACGGCGGCGGCTCAAATGCTGCCGGTGGAGGCGGTTGGATGATCGTCTCCGGCTCCTCAGCAATCGCCGGAGGCGCGACAGCCGCTTCGGGCTCAATGAACGAAGGTGCCGGCGGCTCAGGCGACGAAAAGGGCGACGGCGGCGGCTCGGCAGCCGGCGGAAGGTCGACAGCCTCCGACTCCTGTCCAGAATCCTGCATCGCAGCCTTCATTTCCTCATCCGAGACAAATACGGTCTTGAGCGGATCCGCACTCGGCAACTCAAGATCAACGTCCGGCGCGGCGATCGGCGCCGGAGGGATCGATTGGCCCGCGACGAGCGTCGGTGCTTCTTCCGGAGCGACGACGGGCTCTTCGGCCTCTGGCGGAGCGACATCCGCGGCAGGTTCCTCCGGCACCTGGATCGCGGGCGAGACTATCGTCGCGTATGGGTCAAAAGCCGGTTCGCCCGCCGGCGCGTCTTCGAGCACCGCACCGTCGATCTGGCAAAACCGCATCGAATCTTCAAATTCCTTTCCGCAAGTCGGGCATTTTTTCATCAGGATTTTCCCCGTATTTTAGATCTGAGATACCAAATTTCAAATTGCTTTCGTGTCTTAAATCTAACACCTAAAACCCAAGACCTAAAACCCCTTTACACCAATTCCAGCTTACTAAAGAAATACGCGATCTCGATCGCAGCATTCTCGTCCGAATCCGAACCGTGAACGGCATTCTCGCCGATCGACGTTGCGAAATCCTTTCGGATCGTCCCCTCGGCAGCATCGGCCGGATTTGTCGCCCCCATCAGCTCGCGCCAAGCGGGGACGGCGTTCTCTTTCTCCAATGCCAACACGATACACGGCCCCGACGACATAAAATCGCACAGCTCGTCAAAAAAGCCCTTGCCCGCATGCACGGCATAAAATCCCTCAGCCTGCTTGCGCGTCTGATGTATCAATTTCATCCCGCGAATGGCAAAACCGCCGCCCAAAATGCGCGAAATGATCTGCCCCTGCTTCCCCGCCCGAACCGCGTCAGGCTTAATGATTCCAAATGTTAAGTTGTTCATGAACATGTCTTTATCTATCCAAGTTTTAGACGGACTGGAACTCATCCCAATCTAGTCCGAGTTGCTTAATAACCGCTCGAAGCGTTCCCATTTTCAAATCCTTGCTTCCCCAATCAGGAACCGGAGCACCTTGATTCAAGGCCGGATTGATCCATTTTCGATGCGAACCGCCTTTGCTTTTTAGCTCAACGCACCCGAGTTTCCTGAGCTTCTTTTCGACCTCACGATACTTCACGCAGCCTCAAGATGGACAACGGTTTCGGTGAGAAACGGTGCGGCCCCATTGATCGGATTCAAGACTGATGGCAATGGCTTGCCGAGTTCCTCGTATATCTCGATCACAGCTTGGAGTGCATCGCTCACGTTTGGCTCGATCTCCTCCAAAGTGTCGGCTTCTGTTATTAGTTCCGGAAGAACCGGACATGTTATGGTCCAACCTCCCTCAGGTTGAGGGTCTAGGACAAGAGGCAGCTTGTAAAAAGATTCGCTCATAAGACTCAATTTAACACGGGCCCACTGGGCCGTTCTAGAGCCATCCACTAATTCAAAGGATTGACCAAAAGGAACCTCTGCGTGTTGCAAAAATACTCATATGTATCGAGATCGATGTATACATGCATCAGATCATCCTTCCCTGTTGGACAAGCAACTGAACATCCTTCGTTGGAACTTAAAGATATTGAATTTCTCGTTCGTGTAATCGAGTGCACCTGCCAAAATTACGAATTCAGTTCGGTCTAAGTTGACTGTAGTCAAATTGAACCACCAATTATTGCTGTAGTTAGGGTGTTCACTCGTCCTCTCGTACATCCGACTGGTACGCCGTGGGTACTGAAGCAATTCCGGGAAATTTGCTCCCATAAAGTGGATCGCATTTGCTGGCGGCTGTTGTCGTCTTTTTCGCGGCATTTAACTAACTACTTTGTCGGCAACTCCTCTACGCCGTCGCTCCTGAGCCAATGACTTCAACCACCGCCGCACCGATATCGGCCGGCGACTGAACCACTCGTATTCCGGCCTCGGTCAACGCCTTCATCTTCTCCGCCGCCGTACCTTTGCCGCCGGAGATTATTGCGCCGGCGTGGCCCATGCGGCGGCCGGGCGGGGCGGTTTGGCCCGCGATGAAGGCAACTATTGGTTTGGTTACGTTTTCTTTCGCGTAAGCCGCGGCGTCCTCTT
>CAZMQR010000210.1:0-4912 GCA_964568325.1 uncultured Chloracidobacterium sp.
CCTTGTCCTGGCCTGCATGGCCCTGGTGATGGCGGTGGTGTTGTTCTTGATCTTGAAACCACTCAAGAAAGCAATGCCAGGAGTTTAGGGTTTCGTAGGTACGTGCAGAAAGGCGAGATAAAAATCTCGCCTTTCTATTTCTGACGTTCTCGGAAGGCTTGCATCGCTACTGCGGCGCCAGCGTGCACTATTTCCGGTTTGTGGTATTTCCAGTAGGTCTCAAACTCTTCGTCTGACATTTGCGTGTTCTCACCGCGAGTTTTTTCTTTTAGATAATTCTCGGCCCATACCCGTGTGTCCATATCTCGGTTCAACGCCGCGCGGGCGCCGTGCATCATATTGTCGCGTTCCATAATGTGGTTGCTCCTCTTGTGCTAGATTATTGGATTGTGGCCCTGATAACAAATTTCGCGCTTTATGAGAAGAATTTTTCTTAGTGCCGTCCTGATCGCCGCCGTGTCGGCAAACGCCGTCTTTGCTCAAAAGGCAAGACCGAAACCTGGAAAGCCGGCTGTCAATACGACGCAGCAGCTTGCCGCCGAGGTTCCGATCGTTACAAAGACCTTGGCCAACGGCCTCGAGATCATTGTGCTGCCCGACCCGAGCCTGCCGCTTATCACTGTCGAGTTAGATGTGAGGAACGGCTCGTTCACCGAGCCGCCCGAACTCAACGGCCTCTCGCACCTCTACGAGCATATGTTCTTTCGCACGAACGAGGCCCTCGTGCTCGCCCAGTGCGAGCGCGGGATGTCCGGCCCTCGGTGCGGCGATGTAATGACGATGCGGCGCAAGATAGGTGATATCGATTATCTCAACCGCTTTTATGAGCTCGGCATTGCTTACAACGGTTCGACGCGAGAGGAGGTCGTCAATTATTTCGTCCGAACGACGAGTTCGTATCTCGAAGAGGCATTCCGATATATCAATGATTCTGCACGCTTTCCGGTCTTTGACGAGGCTGAGTTTGAACGCGAAAAGCTCGTCGTACTCGGTGAGATCGACCGGAATGAGGCGAATCCCTTCTCTGATCTCAACAGCGCATTTCAGGACAAGCTCTTCTACAAGTATCCCTCGCGAAAACGGCCGGGCGGCACGCGTGAGACCGTAGCCTCGGCCACGACCGCCAAGATGCGGCTCATCCAATCGCGTTATTACGTGCCGAACAATTCAGCCCTTATAGTGACCGGCGACGCAAAGCCCGAACAGGTATTTGCGATGGCGGAAAAAGTGTTCGGCTCATGGGAACGCCGAGCCGTTGATCCTTTTAAGGAGTTTCCCCTGGTCGAGCATCCACCACTGCCGCGCAGCGAGGGACTGATCATCGACCAGCGAACTGATGCCGAGGGCGGCGATGATGTGGTCCTGATGATGCTCGGGTGGCACGGGCCATCGATAGGCAAGGACAATGCTGCTACTTACGCAGCAGACGTTTTTTCATACATCTTGGGACAGCCCGATTCGCGGTTTCAGCGAAACCTGGTCGATTCAGGGCTGGTACTGGGCGTGGGCGTGAACTACTACACGCAGCGAAATGTCGGCCCGATCAGTATCGCCATCCAGACGACACCCGACAAGGCAAAGGCGGCGCTGAAGGCTGTATATGCCGAGATCGCGCAGTTCTCGTCACCGAGCTATTATTCGGATGCCGAACTTGACGCGTCAAAGACTATCCTCGCTTCGAGCGACCTCTTTGACCGCGAAAAGCTCAGCGAATACGCACATACGCTCGGTTTCTGGTGGTCGACGACAGGCGTTGAATATTTCCGCGGTTATCAGAAGAACCTCAACGCCGTTACCCGTTCCGACATCGACCGATACGTGCGGAACTACATTCTCGACAAGCCGCACATCGGCATCGCATTGGTGCCGCCCGCGGTCAAGGCCCAAGCAAACCTGAACGAGCAGGACCTTATCGGCACAGCCAAATAGACTTGAAAATGAACCATCTTAGAACGACCAAGATCCGACAGATCGCTGTCGCCCTGTTGCTATTCGGCGGGGCCTGTTTCGGGCAAGCGTCCGATCATACCGCAAAGCAGTCGGTACTCGTTACGGAGTTTGATGTCAATGGCCTGAAGGTCATCGTCAAACGCCGCGCGGCGGCCCCGACCGTTGCTGCCGGGCTGTTTATCCGCGGAGGCTCGGCTACCATCGATGACAAAACCGCCGGTATCGACAATCTGATGCTCAATTCAGCGATCGAGGCCGGGCGGCAATTCCCGCGGCAAACGGTTCGACGTGAGATCGCCCGAACAGGAAGCTCGATCTCGGCCGGTGTCACACGCGATTTCAGCGTCGTGGCCCTGGCATCGACGCGGCAGAGTTTCGATCGTGTGTGGTCGATCTTCACTGGCGTGATGCTCGCGCCGGCTTTCGGCCCGGACGACGTCGAGCGCAACCGCCAGCTCATCGTCACCTCGCTCAGAAACGCGGAACTCGATCCTGATGCGGCCCTTCAGAATCTTACCGAGCGGACACTCTACGCGGGGCACCCTTACGCAACCGACCCTTCGGGAACGGTCGCCAATATCTCCTCATTCTCGATCGATGACCTGAAACGCCGGCACCGCGAGGTGATGCAGACGTCACGGCTGCTACTCGTCGTCGTCGGTGATCTCGATGCTGCAAAGGTTCGCTCGCTCGTCACCGCCTCATTCGGCAAGCTGCCCAGGGGCAACTATCGCGAGGCCAAATTCCCGCCACTCGATTTTTCAAAGCCGACGCTCGACACCGTCAGGCGAAACATTCCGACGAACTACATTCAAGGCGTCTTCGCGGCCCCGCCGATCTCGTCAACCGATATGTTTGCGATGACCGTGGCTACCGAGATACTCAAGAGTCGCGTTTTTGAAGAGGTCCGCAATCGCCGCTCGCTCTCCTACGCACCGGACGCTTTCCTGCGCGAACAGGGCGCGAACATCGCCGGCATCTATGTCACAGCGGTCGATGCCAATCAGGCCATCCGTGTAATGCTCGGCGAGATCGCACGACTCAAGACCGAACCGATATCCGAGACCGAACTTGAAGGCATTGCCGGTTTTTATCTGACAAGCCATTATCTTGAGCAGGAAACGAACGCCGCCCAGGCGGCGACACTCGCTCGATACGAGCTCATTGGCGGCGGCTGGCGCAGATCATTCGACCTTCTCGAAGGTATCCGCAACGTCACGGCGGAGGGCGTCACCTCGGTCGCCCAAAGGTATATCGGCAACATCCGATTCGCCTTTGTTGGCGATCCGTCGGCTGCCGATCCGTCTGTTTTCTTACAGAAGTAAGGTCCTTACACCTAGCCTTCCTGTGCGGTTTTTCGATTGATCGTTGGCGCTTGCTTTACCGGCGGGCTTTTCGGTGGCGACTGCTTCACCGGGGGCGGGTCTCGCACGACCGGCGTGCCCCAGGGCGGTTGCTTGACAGGCGGCGGATCGCTCCGGATGATCGGCTGCCTCACCGGTTGAGAATACGTCGGCTGCCGAACCGGTTCATCGGCCTGCGTGTTGGGCTGACGGGTCGGATACTGCTTGACGGGCGGCTGTTTGATCGGCGGCGAGTAGATCGGTGAGTGCTTCACCGGTGGATCGCTGGCGGTACTCTGCTTCACACTTGGCTGTCGAATGATCGCACCCGTCTGCCTTGGCGGCTGCGGGCCCGTGAACATCGGCTTCGTCCCGCCGGTACCGCTCATACCGCCGCCGTCGGTCATCGTCGGCTGACGTCCATTGAATATCTTGGTGTTACGCAGTTCATTGTCCATAGGCACATCCGTCTTTCTCGGGCCCGCCCCCGTCCTGACCGTGACCGGCATTGATGTGACGATCTTCGGCGACTTGACCGCAATGCTTGGCGACACCTTGACCGGCGAATAGGTGGGCAGCGTCGGCGGCTGGATCTCGCCTGGCGACCTATCGATAAAGCTGTTAGCGATCGAGAGCGGCGCTCGCTTGATACCCTTTGTCCCGCCGAGGTCATCCATCGACATCGCAACCACGCTCGACGGCGGAATGTGCACGGTCTTTGGCGGGATCTGTTTGATGCCGCCTGTTCCCTGAATAGGATGTATCTGCTTGATGCCGCCCGTGTTGTAATTCGGCGGATTATTGTTCGGCCCGTTGTTATGGCCGCCTCCGCAGCGTCGGCGCCAACCGCAATTGTAATTGTAATACGTGTAGTAATACGGCAGCGGATACCAGCAGACGTTGTTGTTGAAAACATTGATCACGACCAATGCCGGATACCACCAGCTACGCGCCGGCCTGTAATAACCGTATGGTGACCAGTACCAAGAGCCGGCGTCAAAGAACCAGCGGCCGTGATGATACGTCGCCCAGCCCCATGACTCATCGTTGATCCACGTCCAGCCATACGGCGGTATCCAACGCCAGTGGCCGTAGCGATACGGCGACCAATCAGCCCAGCGGCTTAGCGACGTTTGATATGGCCGCCAGACATAGCCGTAATTTTGCGTATAGGTCCAGTCACCGTAATCATTGAGGTCTTCAGCTCCGTAGATGTCGCTGTCGTAATACTTGTCGTAATCGGCAGCGTCGATGCGTTTTGCAATGACGCCATCACGCTCCTCCGCCCACGAATCAAACTCGTCGAACGATCGTGACGCATCTGCCGTCTCCCATTCGCCTGCGTTCACACCGTCCGTATAGACGCTCGCGCGTCGGCCGTCCTTGAGCACAAAGCCGGCATTGTCAGAATACACGCGGGCTGAGCCGCCGTTGGTTGCTGCGACGCGGACCTCGGTATCGCCGAACCTGCCCGAATCGATGCGGTATGTGCCTTCGTCCAGTACAGCAATGGTCGTCTTTGGAGCATCGATCTCAAAGAATGCCCGATCCTTGTCAAACTCGGTTATCCGCACGCTCAGCGACCCGAGCGGCAGACTGAGGGCGATGCCCTCGTCCTT
>CAZMQR010000211.1:0-4898 GCA_964568325.1 uncultured Chloracidobacterium sp.
GAATGTGTTCCTCAGCGTGCCAGTCGATCGACTCCTCTAATTCCTCACGCGACATCGGCGGCAGGACAATGTTCTTGAGAATGACCGAATGGCCGCTCACGCCCGTGACGACGCTTGACGCGTTGACCTGATGATTGGTGCAAACGCTCTGGATGACGTCAGAAACGACGTTCATCTCCATGATCTGGCCGTCGATGATCGTGTCGGCGGGCAGATTCTCAAAACCAAGGCTGACCAGATTGAGGTTGTTTAGCTTGCCGTCGAGCTCGATCATCTTTACCGAACTCGAGCCGATGTCCAAACCGGCAACGCTCTTCTTTTTACCGAACATTTCTTATTTGCTCCTTACCTTTTTTGGCTTTCTCGTCTGACGGTCCCCACCCGAAATTTCGCGGGCCTGATTTTTGAGGAACTGTGCCACCTGTGATAACCGGAAAGAACGGGGTGAATACGTGACAGGTCAACTAGCGAAGATATGTCAAAACCCGCGAATTTTCGGATGTTTGGGCCGCGAATCGCGACCTAAGGGAACTCGTCAGACTTGAGAAAACTTGCCGCATCTGGTGGCGATAGGTGCACGACCTAAGTAGTCGCAACAATTAGAAGTTACAGGAATGTTTGGAATATGTCAACAAGTTTTTGACTTGTTTAACTTCAAAATGAAAGAAATATGTTCAGTATGATAAGCGGCCTGTCAGTTTGAAGGGTAAGAGTTAAGAAATTCACCGCAGAGACACAGAGGGCACCGAGATTGAAAACGAACGTCTTGTCTCTGCGGTCTCTGTGCCTCTGCGGTGAATTGATCTTATGACTCTTCTTTTTTTGACCTGACGATGTGCGGATCTAATAGCTATAGATACCGGCGATCGCGAGTGAGTCGGTTGGTTGGACGAGGCGAATGATCATCACACCGTTAGACCAAAATGTTCGCGTACCTTGCGGCGGATAATTCTCGCGTATTCGAGAGCGGCATTTGCCTCATCAGGCGAGGTGGTCGTACCGGGATAACGGTGATCGACAGCAAAGTAGGTTAACTCCAGGCAACTTTCCCTAAGATCATCCCAGTTGGACTCGTATAAGAGCACCTTATTTAGGAGGACCATTAGATCGTGCGTTCGCTCCGGATCGGCATTGGCGTCTTGTATGACGGCTTTCAGGTATTTCTCGCCGCATTGTTGGGCGTGAAATGATACGGCCCGATGATTAGGATCCACTGTAACACGCGACTCGCGCCCTGCGGTATTCCAGTCACCTTCCGCGATGTCGATCCATTCACGGGTGGCGGCTTTCATAAAGTATTTTCCCTTGGTCAACGATCTTTTTCATAAAAAAGTCATTGATATCCACCCGGTCTTGTATTTGTTTCGGAGTCCGGACGAGCAGGTCCAAAGGAAATTCCGAACTCAGTTCCTGTCTGATCTTAACTGTCTGCTTGTGTATACTCTCCGAAAAAGGCATTACAACGAGCAAATCGATATCCGAATGATAACTCGGCGTGCCCCAAGCGTAGGAACCAAACAAGATTACCTTGTCCGGCCGAAAGCGGTCGACGATCTGTGTACACAGTTTTTGAATGTGGGCCTGCACGTCCATCACTTCGTATTTAACTCCATCTTCGCTATCGATTCAAGATGCACTTCATCAGGGCCGTCGGCGATGCGGAGGCTGCGGGCCGTTATCCAAAACGTAGGCAGCGGCGTGTCTTGCGAGACACCGGCACCGCCGTGGGTTTGGATGGCTCGGTCGATCACGTTGAGCGCCATTTGCGGCACCACGGCCTTTATCATCGCGATCTCGCGGCGGGCGGCTTTGTTGCCTTGTGTATCCATTAACCAGGCGGTTTTGAGAACGAGGAGCCGTGCCTGATCGATCGCGCAGCGGGCCTCAGCTATCCATTGACGTATGACGCCTTGTTCTGCGATCTTTTTTCCAAAGGCTGTTCGTATTCTTGCACGCTCACACATCAGTTCGAGCGAACGCTCGGCCGCGCCGATCAGCCTCATGCAATGATGAACACGGCCGGGGCCGAGACGGCCCTGAGCGATCTCAAAACCGCGGCCTTCGCCCAGAAGTATGTTGGTCTTTGGCACTCGCACGTTATCAAACTCGATCTCGGCGTGACCAAGCGGAGCGTCGTCGTAACCAAAGACATTGAGCATGCGCTTGACCGTGACGCCCGGCGCGTCCATCGGGACGAGCACCATCGATTGCTGCAAATACTTCGCGGCAGTCGGATCGGTCTTGCCCATAAAGATCGCTAGCTTGCACCGAGCGTCGTCGCCGCCGGTCGACCACCATTTGCGGCCATTCAATATATATTCGTCGCCGTCCGCTACGATCGACGCCTCGATATTCGTCGCATCCGACGACGCAACGTCCGGTTCGGTCATCGCAAAGCACGACCTGATCTCGCCATCGAGCAGCGGCCTGAGCCATTTCGCTTTCTGTTCGTCGGTGCCATAGATGTGCAGCACCTCCATGTTGCCAGTATCGGGTGCCGAACAATTAAAGACCTCACTCGCCCACACGACGCGGCCCATCGCCTCGGCCAGCGGGGCGTAATCCAGATTCGTAAGCCCCGAAATGTCGGGAAGGAACAGGTTCCACAAGCCTTCGGCCTTTGCTTTGGCTTTCAGTTCCTCGACAAGTTCACTCGGCCGCCACCGGTCACCGGCGTTGATCTCGTCATGATACCGCTGCTCGTTTGGATAGATGTGCTCCGCCATGAACGCATTGACGCGTCCCAGCATCTCTCGCGCTTTGTCCGTTTGCCTCAGGTCCATACCGTCACTTCCCTAGCAACGCATTCTTCCACTCTTTGCCCGTTCGCCGCCCACCAAAAATATCCGCTGATTCATTATGCGGCTCGACGAACGAAAAGCGATACTTGTCCGCACCGATCCGCATCTTGAAGCCGCCGCCAAAGTAGTACCACGGGAAATTGATATCCTGCACCTCCGCAAGCGGCACATCAAAGCCCGACATTTCGTAGTCGATCGGTGTCCATGCCAATCTTCCGTCATTCAATTCCAGATGCCCCGCCTCACTGCCGGTCCGCCCCTCAAGTCTCCAAACTAATGTAAACATCGTCGTCTCGGTGATACTAACCGACACCACAGCCGCGAGCAACCGTACGTAACATATGCGCGAAACCAGATATGTTCAGTGTGGGCATAACTTGTGCGGAAGAAAATATTTTTTCACGTTTCCTGCATAAAACACTTGACAAGCGTTGAAAGCTGTGATACAGTGTTGCATACATTAGATATTTGACAACTAAACAAGGCCTGCGAACTTTACACTTTTACCTTATAACTTCTACCTTATTCCGGATTTGGCCGATTCGGAATAGGTCGAAAGTCGAAGGAATTCTTCTCGGCGTTTCTCTGCGTCTTTTTCTCTGTGACCTCAACGTGGAACGTCTTCTTCCTCGCAGAGAACGCAGAGATATTCGCAGAGGACGGAGAGATTTGATCGTGGCAAGATAGTGGAATGCCCGAGACCGTTCCCGTTCGACACGGCGAAGAGATCGAGACCGCGCAGCTAGGCGAGTATCTGCGCGGCCGGCTCGAGGCTGACGGCGGGATTGATGTAGAGCAATTTCCGGGCGGCAGTTCGAACCTGACCTATCTCATCCGTCAGGGACGCGCGGAGTATGTGCTCCGCCGGCCGCCGTTCGGCAATACGGTCAAGACGGCCCATGACATGCGGCGAGAGTTTGACGTACTCTCAAAGCTCTCAGCGGTCTATCCGCCGGCCCCGAGGCCGCTGCTATTCTGCGATGACGAGACCGTGATCGGCAGCGAATTCTATCTAATGGAACGCCGCCGTGGCCTGATAATCCGAGGCACCGTCGGACCGCAGGCTGCCAGCCTGCGAGACATTCCTGGGACGCAACGTGTCAGTAGCCCGACCGTTAGCGAGGGCGCCGATGCGACTCGGCCAACACTCGATACGTCATCCGAACTGCGCCTCGCAACCTGCCGCACCTTCATCCGCAACCTGGTCGACCTGCACAGTCTCGACTACGCAGCAGCCGGTCTCGAAAACCTGGGACGCATCGACGGCTACAACCGCCGCCAGGTCGAGGGCTGGACAAAGCGCTACCTCGCCGCAAAGACCGATGAATACGCTGATCTCGAGCAAGCGATCATCTGGCTAAACGCGAACATGCCATCAGAATCGCGCGCGTCCCTGGTGCATAACGACTACAAGTTCGACAACGTGATGCTCGACCCCGACGACCTCACGCGGATCACTGCCGTCCTCGATTGGGAGATGGTCACCATCGGCGACCCGCTGATGGACCTCGGCACGACGCTCGGCTATTGGATGTCCAGGGACGCGCCCGATGAATTGTTAAACATGCCCTTCAACCCACGCGTCCTGATGGAGAATATCACCCGCGGGCAGCTCGTCGATATGTACTCAGAATTCCTGGGACGCGCCGTTCCCGACATGCTCTTTTACTACGTCTTCGGCACCTTCAAGATCGCTTGTATAGCCCAGCAGATCTTTGCGAGATATGTAAAAGGATTCACTAGGGACGCACGGTTTGCAAACTTCGACAAATTCGTCGCCGCTCTGGGACGCATCGCGGCAAACGCTATATCAGTCGGGCGGATATGACAGGCTGCCGCAAACACTCCACTTTGGCGGCGAAGCCGCCATCCGAGAATAGTCAGACGTGAAACGTCTGGTACACGTTTGGTTCGACATCTCGCGGTGAAACCGCGAGAGAATTCTGGCTTGTCAACAGATCTGTCGCGGCTTCACCGCGGGGGGATTCACGGTCATTGCGTCCCAGAGGTTCCACCTCTGGCTATTTTCTTCTGGCCGCTCCGCGGCCACCCAGCTAGGCCGCGGTCCGCTCTTTCCAGCTTTGAGGGTTCGAGCCG
>CAZMQR010000212.1:0-4892 GCA_964568325.1 uncultured Chloracidobacterium sp.
AGAAGTTCATGGGCCTCCCCGAGACGCCGCCGACGCCGGTCGACCTCTCGACCGAGAAGCCGCGGCCACCGGAGGACACCGTGCGATCGGTTTTCCTGAGCGGCCGTTTTTACAATCCCGTTTTGGGGTTCATAGGGTTCCTTGTCTTTTTTATCGTGTTTCGACGCAGCGATATACTCGAACGCGTCCAGCAAAAAGGCTTCCTGATCGTCCTTATAACGGTTCCCCTACTGCTGGTGCCGGCCGGGCTCGCGGAACGCGGAAAGTTTCTCGGCATGACGCCTTGGGAATTGGCCAAAGTCCCCTTCCTGTTGGGCTTTGCGGCGATCCTCGCGGTGCTGTATAAGAACCTTGCCAACACCTATTGGGGCATTCCGCGTGCAAAAGATGTGCTCCCGTTGGTCGTCATGGCAGTGATGCCGTTCTTACCGTTCTTCGTCCTGCATGACTTTGGCCAGATGATGGTTTTCAGCGCGGTCTATGCCACGCTGTATCTGGTCGCCGTCAGGCGCTTCCCGCAGCGGCTGGTGCTAGTCGGGAGCGTCGTCCTGGTCATCTCGATCCTTGTCGTCGGGGCCTTGCCGGTAAAAACTCAGGAGAGCATACCGCTGCTGCCGAGCGTGGCCGCGCCGGTCAAGAAGATACTGCCGAACCGTATTCAACAGCGATTCCATCTCTGGCTCGACGGATTTAATCCGCCGACCCCAGAGACCGAGTGGTGGGCCACCGACTATCAGAAATGGTACAAGAAGAACGTAGAGAACAATCCTGATTTTCAGGCGGATATCGAAAAAGACCCTGAGGATGCGCAGAAAAAGATCAACGTCGAGGCCTGGTTCGATATCCTCGCATTCCAACCGGCGCAGGCGACGTTCGGGCTCGCATCGGGCGGCGTTACGGGACGCGGCCTCGGGCTCGGTTACCCTGAGTTGATACCGGTCGCTGACTCTGACTACATCTTTGCGGCCCTTGCAGAAGAACTTGGACTTTTTGGAGGGCTGTTGGTAACCTTTGCGCTGATCGTATTCGTTGCCGCAGGCGTCAGGACGGCGCGTGACGCCCGTGATATGTTCAGCAAGCTCTGCTGCATAGGGCTGGCGGCATTCATCGGATTTCAGGCCCTTGTAAATATCGGCGGCATCACGCGGGCACTGCCGATGACGGGTATCACTTTGCCATTTGTAAGCCACGGCGGCTTTAGCCTTATTACGAGCTTTCTAATGCTCGGAATGCTGATGGCATTTTCGCACCGGAACGCGATCGACCGCCGGCGCGATATGGTCGAGATCAAGCCGCAGACGATCTGATCAATTATGGAGACAGCCGTCCACATTTCTTCGGCCTCAGTGTCGGACCGTGGCTTGAGCAAGAAGCGGCCCCACAATGAGGATTCGTACCTTGAACTCGCCCAACGCGGCATCTTTGCCGTAGCTGACGGCGTCGGCGGTGCTCAGGCCGGCGAAGTCGCGTCGCAGATGGCGATGGACATCCTCGGCGAGGCCTTCGCAAACGCCGGCAATGGCGATGCCGAGACTGTAATGCGGGCCGCCATCGAGCGTGCCAACGCAGCGATCCACGATATGGCTCAGGAGCTGCCCCAGCTCTCGAGCATGGCGACGACAGTAGTCGCTGTCCACCTTAACGGCAATATCGCAACGATCGGCCACGTCGGCGATTCGCGCGTTTACCGGCTCGATCGCGACGGCGAACTGCACCGAGAGACCGAAGACCATTCGATGGTCGCCGAGGAAGTCCGGGCCGGCCGCATGACCGAGGAGCAGGCCGAGAACCATCCGAGCCGCAACATCATCAGCCGCGCACTCGGTGCCGAATCGACCGTCGAGCCCGACCTCAAAACCATCATGGTCGAGCCGGGCAGCGCCTTCCTGCTCTGTTCTGACGGCATTACGCGACACGTCAATGACCAGGAGATCAAGGGCGTCCTGACCTTCGGTGGAACGCCCGAAGACGTGTGCGAGTATCTGAAGGACCTCTGCTTCGAACGCGGTGCTGAGGACAATCTTACTGCCGTCGTCATTCGGCTCGGCACGCAGACGAGCGAGATCGATACCGCAAGTCCTGATTCACCCGAGCCGGCAGAAACACCGACGGCTGCGACCGCACGAAAGCCTGCTCCTGCGGCGGATGACCAACTCCTGGAGATCGAAACAGGCCGACTCGCAGCGCAGGCAGCGACCGAGGACCTTGATGAAGCCGAGCATGAGACCATCTCGCTTACACCTGAAGAAAAGGCAGCCGTGACAGCCGCGGCGCCGGCGATAAAAGCCGACGTGCCGCCGACAGTTCCGTCGTTCAGGCACGAATCCGAACCCGTGGCCGCAACCCAAACCAAAACGCCCGCATCATCCGCCGCAGGCAAGGCCCTGCTAGGATTGGGAATGCTCGTGTTCGGACTGGCCCTCGGCGTTGGGGCGACTTATCTTGTTCTCACGCGGCAAGCCGAACCGTTGCCGCTGCCGACCGAGACGCGTTCGAGCAACATCGCCCTCAGTGCATTTGAAGAGAACCGCCGTCACGTCGACGCCGATCCGCAGAAGTACATCAGCCGCCCCGACCTTGTGCTGCAGGTCTGCGAAGACCACTATCTGCTCGGCCGCGCGTTCTTGCTGAATGGCGATTTCGCACAGGCCCGCACGATGCTCACTCAGGCCCGAACGCTTCTTGCGACCGCCGACGAACAGAACCGCCAGGTCATCGCAAAGGACATCGAATTCATGCTGACCGCCATCAGCAGCTCGACCGGCCAGACCGCTCTCAAGAAAGCACTCAACCTGCCCGACACGCCGTCCGCCACCGCCGGAGTCAATACCAACATCAACCGCTAATCGCCAACCTGACGTTTCGCTTCGAATAGAATGATGCCGGCCGACACGGCCAGGTTGAGGCTCTCGACCGGCTCGGCCATGGGAATACCGACCGTTTCGTCCGCCTGGGCGAGCTGCTCGGCACTCAGCCCGTGGGCCTCTGAGCCAAGAACCAACAGGCGGGGCCGCCTCCAATCGACATCGACATAATCCACGTCACCGAGGGACGCCGTGGCCGAGGCGACAAGGCCGCTATCTCGTGCCCATTGGAGCGCATCGTGGAGCGAGATCGCTTCTACGACTGGAAGCCTGAGATTCGCCCCCATCGCGGAGCGCATCGCCTTTGGCGAGAACGCATCCGCCGAGCCCGGCGATGTGATAACGCCAGCGATGCCGGCGGCCTCGGCCGTCCGAAAAACGGCACCGAGATTCGACGGGTTATTGATCTCGTGCAGCAGCAGCACCAGCGGCACCTCGGCCGCCGCGACATCGATGTCAGACAGCGTGGCTACCGGCCGCTGTGCGATAACGATGATCCCTTGTGAATTGGCCGTGTCGGCGATCGATGCAAACAAGCGCTCCGCCACGCGATAGACCTCACACCGCGACGCGACCGCGTCCAGCAGGTCAACGCCCTCGAAGGTATCCGCGGCAAAGGCGTCGTTAAACGCCGCTCCCGCACGCAGCGCCTCCTCGACGAGCCGCCTCCCCTCGATAAAGATCGCGTCCCGCACCTGAGCGTCCCGCACCTTCCGTGCATTGGCCAATCGGGCGTTGTCGCGGCTGGTTATCGTCTCGCATGCCATGATCGTAAAACTAGGGTATCGGAGAGCCGCTTTAATCTGCAAACCGCGCGTTTCTGGTCAATAAGGCAAGCCGGATCAATAGGCGTCATCAGTATCAAAACCAGCCAAACTCGATCACCTCAAGGTCAGAAAGGGGCCTCGGCCCCGCCCAACTTACTCGCTTGTGCCGCATGCATCCCCGAAAGGGGACAAAGTTAATAGCGTCGGGTGAAACCCGACGTCACGCGCAGTAGAGCGGCGCCGTCCCTGAAGGAGACGAATTGTCGCGGATCGCATTGCTCCCTTTCAGGGAGCGCCGGCTAAACTCACTCGATCGTCGGGTTTCACCCGACGCGATTGAATTTGTCCCCTTTCGGGGACAGATCGGCGGCCTATCCATTGGAAAAACCGGGCAAACTAGCTGCACTTATGCGGGATGAAGCCCGAAACTAAGGTGAACTGTAAGATCGAACTGCTCACGGAGCGCGTCACGGCGGCGGAAGAGGGTGGTTTCTTAAGCTGGTTGCAAGATACGCACTTCGCGGCTAAGTCGGCCGTTGAGTTTGTCTTTTTCGGTTTCCAGATCAAATCGGGTCTGAAGGTTGATCCAGAACTGCTCGGAAAGGCCGAAATACAGCGAGAGCCGCAGGGCCGTGTCCGGGCTGATCGACCGCTTGCCCAGGACTATCTCGTTGATACGGCGCGGCGGCACACTGATATCCGCTGCGAGCCGGTATTGTGAGATGCCGAGCGGTTTAAGAAACTCCTCTAGTAATATCTCGCCCGGATGTATTGGCTTTAGCTTTTGACTGCTCACACCGCGATGATAACGCATCGCATTATCACCCGCAATTAGTTTCCATCGCGCCCGTCCTGCTTTCAAAACAACAATAAACTAGCTACACTTATCCGAGATGAAGCCCGAAACAAAGGTGAAAACTAAGATCGAGCTGCTCAAGGAAAGATCCGCTGCTGCGGAGGAAGGCGGCGGGGCGGAGCGCGTTGAGAAACAGAAGGGCCAGGGCAAGATGACGGCGCGCGAGCGGATCGATTTTTTTCTCGACGAAGGGTCGTTTGAGGAGTTTGACAAGTTTGTCGTGCACCGGTCGACGGATTTTGGGCTGGACAAGCAGAAATTCCCCGGCGACGGCGTCGTGACGGGGCATGGGCTGGTGGATGGGCGAGAGGTGTTTGTTTTTGCACAGGACTTTACGGTGTTTGGCGGTTCCCTGTCAGAGACGCATGCCGAGAAGATCTGCAAAGTGATGGACCTCGCGATGAA
>CAZMQR010000213.1:0-4851 GCA_964568325.1 uncultured Chloracidobacterium sp.
TATTCGCGGGCAAATTCCTAGCCTTCCTGCCGTTCTCACTGTGATAAAATCGCATCGGCGAAACGGCAATGGCGTCAGGCATTATCATCCATATCACGGCGGGCAGCGAGAAGAGGACGGAATTCTTCTCGCAGGAGCGGATCCGTATCGGCGCAGGTGAGACGGCTGACCTACAGATCCAGATGCCCGGCGTGGATGCGAATGCCGATTGGTTTAGTCTCGAAAATGCCGACGGGGCCTATCGCGTGGTCGATTTTGACGAGAAACTCGGCCTGCGCGTGAATGACAATCCGCTGCGTCGTTTTATCGCGATCAGCGACGGCGACGTGATCGCCATTCCCGACGCGGACGTTTCGTTCTCGTTCTTTTCGCTCGAACAGCGTTCCTCACTGATCCGCACTAACCGTGAGACGCCGCACATCTCGCGATTTATCGAGGATGCCGCCCTTGAATCGGCTACTTCTGCCAAACGCGACGATGCTAAGGCGTTCCTAAAAGAATTCGTCCGCGAACTCGGCCGCGAGATATCGTGGACGACAAAGCTGATCGCGCTTGTGCTGATCGTCGCCTTTATCACGGGCGTGCTGTATATCGGCTTTGCGGTCAACCGCGAACTTCGAGAGAGCCGCCGTCAGGCTGAGGTGCAGGCCGACATCATCAAGCGGCTCGAAGACAAACTCGGCCAGACGAGCGACCAGCTCGGCGAGCTCGACAAGACCAACAAAGACCTAATGAAGACCGTCTCGCTCGCACCGACGCTGCGGGTCGAATACGGCAACGCCGTCGGCCTGATCGTCGGGGTTTACGATCTCGTTGACAAGCGCAGCGGCAAAGTGCTCCGTTATGCTGATCCTCAGGCATTCAGGCCAAACCCTTATGAACCGAGCGAGTCTGAAGACCCTTCAGCACCCACGATGCCTCCGCAGATCGGCCTGACGACCGAGGGCAGCGGTTCGCCTGTCGAATATGATTTTATCGGTACTGGCTTTCATGTCGGCGGCGGCTACATTGTGACGAACCGACACGTCGTCCAGCCGTGGGAAGAGGACGACAACGTCAAACAGATGATGCGCGTCGCTAACGGTCGCGCGCGTGTCAAACGGCTCGTAGTCTATTTCCCAAACTTCGCCCAGCCATTCCCGATGCGTGTGCGCCAGCTTGGGGCCAAGGAAGATGTCGCGGTCGGCACGATCGATCCACAAATGGTCCCAACGGAGGTGCCCGCGATACCGCTTGATGATAACTCGACGTCTGCTGCCATCGGCAAAACGGTCGTGTCGATGGGCTACCCGAGCGGCGCCGACCGGCTGCTCGCGATGGTCGATGACGACACCGCGAAGTCCATAAATCAACGCTTTGGCAACTCGCGCCAAAATCTCATCAATTTCCTCGCACAGTCACAGAAGATCGTCCCGCTCACCACACAGGGCCTGATAACCGACCTAGACGTAAATCGCATTGTTCATGATGCCAAAACCGCAGAAGGCGGCTCAGGAGCTCCATTATTTGGCCAGGCCGGTAAGGTCATCGGCGTTAATTTTGGCGTCTTTACCGAAAACACCGCCGCCAATATGGCCGTCCCCATTCGCTTTGCCGTCGAGCTGCTAAAACGCGCCAGCTGGGAAACGCCCGAGCAAAAGGCGAAAGAAACCGAACAGCAGACTAGCGTCACCGATGCAATCAGCAACTCGGCAGGAAAGCCCTGACCGATCGGGACCACAGAGGTAATAGCGGGCCGGAAACTATTCAGGGATGTAGGGTGGCAGCGACGCGGCTAGAGATGCCGACAGGTCCTTGGCGGCTTCGATAGAAGCAGCTTCATCGCTGCCGACGCTCGTCATTACTCGAACAAGGGCTCCATCGGTGCGGCTTCGGGTGACACTGTCCCATATGGTGTTGAGCTTGTCTGTATATTCGCTGGCCTCGGTGCGGCCGCGGCCTTGATACCAGTAGATCATCACCTCTTTGTAGGGGCCGTTTTCGACGGTGTATCGGTTAGCCTGGAATGTGCGGCCGTCGGGCGTAGTGATGCCGATATATTGTGGATCGGTCATCACCCAGCCGGCACCGGGCAGGCAGTTTTGCGGGCTGTGATACGTCGCCCCGGTCCGCTGCGAGCCGTAATAGCCGACGTAGATATTCGCAATGCGGCCGTCGGGCAGCGTGTATTCTCGCATAGTATAATCGGTCGTTTTGAGCACGCTCTCGACGCCCGCGTCAAAACGGAACTCGCTTCCCTTCTGCCGCCAATCGCCGAGCGTCGCAGGCAGTTCGGCCAGGCTGCGGCGAGGCGGAGTGGCTTCGCTGCGAAACGCGAACCAGTTCACCGCCGCTCCGGCCGCAACGAGCAGAACGATCACGGGCAGGATCGGCTTGGGCCTGACGCTCGCCGGTGCGGTATGCGTGGCGGGCTTTTCGCCGCTTGTTCCGGATCGAAATATCTTTATCAGCAGGTAGTTAGCGGCCAGCAGTAATGCTAGGGCCGTGACATACACGAGCCACCCTGATAGGTCGTGCCACGAGCCCTCCGTAGCCTGTTTGCCGTAATAGTAGGTCAGAACGCCGGTCGCCGTGACGCGAGCAGCGTTGGTCAAAACCGCGATCGGCACTGCTAACACCATCAGCGCGAAGGCGCGCAAGAGGTCAGGCGATGAGAGATTCCCCAATCGGCCGCCGTCACTTCGTCGCGTGAAATAGGCCAAGATCAATGCGAGCGTGACCAGCGTCATCAGGCTCCGGATGCCGCTACAGGCCTCGACGACCTCGAGCGAGATCGTCTGCATCGAGCCGCGTGGCAGGATCTCGATCACGTTGCCTTTGCGGAGCGTCGGCACCTCGAAAAGTCTAATTCCCCAGACGGCCATCTGCGACGCCCATATCTGCAAAGGAAATGCGATGCGGTTAAAGACGATCTGTGGTATCGGAATGGCCAACAGCAGGAGAGCGAACGGCACCGCGAGCAGATTCAGCAGCCGCAGACCGTGGAAATAGACGGTCAGCCCGGCAAGCATCATGACCATCGAGATTCGCTGTGTAAAGAGCTCTGCGCCGAGCGTTCCGGCGATCAGAAACAGGACAGCGATCACGACCATTCCACCGCCAAACAGGATCGATCCGCGGCCGGCAGCGGTTTTGATCGAATCCCATTCGCGCCAAACGATCAGACCGATCACAAACGGGACTAAGAGGCCATGCGAATAGTTCTCGTCCGACCACCAATCGACGCCGAGCTTCGTCATGACCGACGCGTAGAGGAATCCGAACGCGAGGGCGATGAGCAAAAGCGAAGCTAAGTTTTGCCGATAGTTGATCATCGGTATCGAAGAGAGCAGAAAACGGCTAATCGGGCGGAATTTCCTTCCGGATACCGCTATTTGGTGCGGCCTGCAACGTGTCCGGCAAGTGATCTAAGCAGCGACGTATCGCGGCCAATTTTATCGAGAGCGCGGCAGGCCTCCGAACGTATCGTCTCGATCACGACCCTAGTCCTGTCGATGCCAAGCAGGGATGGATATGTGGCCTTTTTAGCGGTCCTATCTTTTCCGGCGGTCTTGCCGAGGCCCTCGGTCGATTGCGTAACATCGAGCAGGTCGTCGGTGACCTGAAATAACAGGCCGAGCTTATCCGCGTATTCGCCGATCGCGGTTATGTCCTGTTCTGACGCATTGCCGATGATCGCCCCCGCTCGTGCCGACGCTGAGATGAGAGCTCCGGTCTTGCGGCGATGAATGGAGCGGATCTCATCGAGGCCGAGGCCTTTACCTTCCGCGTCAAGGTCAAGCTGCTGTCCGGCGACCATTCCGTCAGGTGTGCCCGACGCCGAGGCCAAGAGCGAGACGATTTGAACACGCACCTCTGCCGTCAACCCGGCGTCATCGGCAATGGTCTTGAACGCCAAGGTTTGCAGCACGTCACCCGCGAGAACCGCCGTCGCCTCGTCAAACTGCTTATGACACGTCGCACGGCCCCGCCGCAGGTCGTCGTCGTCCATCGCCGGCAGATCGTCGTGGATCAGCGAATACGTATGGATCATCTCGACTGCCGCAGCGGTTCTGACCAAGACATCTCGCTCGGCCGCAAACGTCTCTCCCACCGCAATAACGATCGCCGGCCGGACACGCTTACCGCCCGCGAAGAGGCTCCAGCGGATGGCCTCATGCAGGCGTGTCGGTTGTTCCCCGGATGCAGGAACGATCGCATCGAGTGCCGATTCAGCGGCAAGTCGAACGTCAGCTAGAAATCTGTCCAGGTCGGGCATAGCGTTGAATTATCATTTATTGATCGCGGTTTATCAAAGTGGCCCATTTTTTGCGAAAGTTACGCAGATAAGGTAGATTCAATCTCCATGTCGGTTTCGGAACACGAATTTCGGGATGCTCTATCAAGATTTGCGAGCGGGGTCAGCGTCGTGACCACACGCGACGCCTCGGGCCGCTGCCACGGAATCACCGTTTCGGCATTCTGCTCGGTGTCGCTCGACCCGCGATTAGTTCTTATCTGCATCGAAAAGGCGACGGCAAGTCATTACGCATTTCACGAATCAGGAGCATTCATCGTTAATGTCCTCGACGCTACGCAGCAGGACATATCCGAGCAGTTTGCTGCACCGGCGGCAGACAAATTTGCTGACATGGAGTTCGATTCCGGCATCGAAGAAATACCGCGACTCAGGGCGGCGTTAGCGTCGATAGAATGCCGCATCGTGACTGCTCATGACGGCGGCGATCACACGATCTTTGTCGCCTCGGTCGAGCATGTCAGTATCCGTGATGGCGATCCGCTGATCTACTATCACCATGAATACGGCTCTTCGGCCGCGTTTTAGCCGGATATCTAGTAGTTGTTGGTAGC